>JAIOPA010000066.1 GCA_021414165.1 Candidatus Eiseniibacteriota bacterium | reverse complement strand
GGCGCCGGCTGGGCGCCGAGGTCACCGTGCTCGAGTACCTGGAGCGCATCGTGCCGGGTTCCGATGCCGGCTCGGCCAAGCTGCTGCAGCGTGCGCTCGAGCGTCAGGGCATGAAGTTCCACTTCGGTGTCTCGGCGCGCTCGGCCAAGGTCGTGGGCGATGAGGTTCAGGTCGAGGTCGCGCCGGCCGCCGGAGGCGACGCTGTCACGCACACGGCCGACGTGCTGTTGGTGGCGGTGGGGCGGCGGCCGTACACCGAGGGCCTGGGGGCGCGCGAGTTGGGGATCGTGTTCGACACCCGTGGCCGCATCACGGTGGATGCGCACTACGAGACGAACGTGAAGGGCGTGTTCGCGATCGGCGATGTGATCGCAGGGCCCATGCTGGCGCACAAGGCCGAGGAAGAAGGCGTGGCGTGTGTGGAGCGCATGAACGGCATCGCCGGTCATGTGAACGCCGACTGCATCCCGAACGTGGTCTACACGTGGCCCGAGCTGGCGTCGGTGGGCTGGTCCGAGGAAGAGGCCCGGCTCCAGGGCCGTGAGGTGCGCGTGGGCACGTTCCCGTTCCTCGCGAACGGCCGCGCCAAGGCCATGGGGGAGAAGGACGGCCAGGTCAAGATCGTGGCCGATGCCACGACCGACCGCATCCTGGGCGCCCACATCGTGGGCCCGCACGCGAGCGCGCTGATCGCCGAGCTGGTGGTGGCCATGGAGATGGGCGCGAGCGCCGAGGACATCGCCCGCTCGATCCACGCGCATCCCACGCTGCCCGAGGCGGTCAAAGAGGCGGCGCTGGCCGTGGCGGGGCGCGCGCTGCACTTCTAGTAGTTCGCCCGATCGAAGTCGAGGCCGGTGCTCTTCACTCCTGAAGAGCACCGGCCTTCGTCGTTCCGGCGGGTATCGGAGTGGGTGAGATCCCCCGATCGTCCATGTCGTGCGCGATCCGTACGCGTCATGGATATGCATTGCAGAACTCCGTGCAGCGCCACGCGACTCCGATGCAGTCTGCGTGGGAATAACGTGATCCGCACGACGATTTCTCTTGTCGCAGCGAATCGCAATGCTGCACACTATCTGCAACGCAGTACCCCGTTCGCGCCCCCCTCCCTCCTTTGCGCGAATGCCCGGTGGCACGAGGCCCCGGAACCCCCCTTGCTCGACAGCTCCCATAGGAACCTCTCCGGCCCCCACGCAGGAGCTCCTCCATGAGGCACGTTCTACTCCGGGCATGGGCAGCGCTTGCGCTGCTCTTGGCTGTAGCAACCGCATTCGCGTCGTCGCCTGTACCCGTCACGTTCGGGGCGAGCCGCGACGGATCTCTCCACGACCTCCAGAAGAAGATCGACAAACTCGTCGGCTACGGCCGCATCGACGTGCGTCGCGACTACATCGGCGCC
>JAIOPA010000171.1 GCA_021414165.1 Candidatus Eiseniibacteriota bacterium | reverse complement strand
GCCCACACCGACCGCGAACGGATTGAACGCGAGTGCGGTGAGCAGCCGGCCAATGCGATCGCGCTGGCGGAAGTGCTGATCCACGATGACGCGGTTCGTGAGGCCGAGCCCGGGCGCCAGCGACACCATGCCCGCGCGCGGGGTCGAGCCTTCATCGCCACACGCGATCATGTGCTCGCTGATGAACGCCGCGCCGGCGGACGTGCCAGCCACGTGCACGCCACGCGCGTTCATGCGCCGCAACTGGGTCGCGACCGGCGTGCCACCAAGCGTGGTGGACAAGCGCATCTGGCTGCCGCCGGTCATGAACACCGCCGTGGCGCCATCGAGCGCACGCAGCGCGGCTTCGTCCTCACACTTGTGTCGTGAGTCGAACGGATGGATCTGGACCTCGCCGGCACGCAGGTCCCGGAACAGCGTCTCGTAGCGAGTCCCGGTGTCGCTCAGCTCCGAAGCGGTGGGGATCACCGCGATGCGCGCACGCGTGCCGCCCGCCAGCTCGACGAAGCGGCGCAGGATGATCTCATCGCCGATCTTGTCCTCGGCGCCACCGATGGGACAAAGATGACCGCGGGTATTGCCCTTCTGGACGGGAGACGGGCTCAAACGGGGACTCCGGATGCGAACGAGGGGGTCAGGGCCGCCGCGCGAACGGAAGCAGCTCGCGAGGGCGGAGCAGGGGGTACCGAGCGTCGGGGGAGACTACCAGCGCACGGGGACGCAGGAGAAACGCTTCCTGCTCCCGCTCGGCCCCGTCCACGCTTCCCGCGCGTGGCACCGACGGGTGGGGAAGACGAGAGGCCGGTGATCCGTTCGGGATCACCGGCCTCGTTCGTGTGCGCTGCTCGCAGCGCTACTCGTCTTTGCGGTCGTACACGCGCTTGGACGTGCGCCCCGGGCGATCGCCCATGGCCGGCAGCTCGGTGGTCACGAGCAGTTGGCCGCTCTTCGTGAGCTCCCACGTCTCGCGCACCGTGCCGCCCCGGCGCGATTCGAACTCGCTCACCACGCGCTCGCCATCCCAGCGCGCCGGCATCGTGGGCGCCGCGCCCTGAGCGGGCGGCTGCGTGGGCGCGCGCTTCACGAAGAAGCCCAGCTTGCGGGTCTCGAGCCCGCGCACGAACACCGTGAGCGCGCTGTCGGCCACGTCGATCACCATGTCGTCGGGCAGGCCCATGCGGCCTCCGCCGCCACCGCCCGGACCCCCGCGTTCACCCGACGGCGGGCCGCCTTCGCCACCGCCCCCCGGAGGCGGACCACCGCCCGGGGGCGGGCCACCCATACCGCCGCCCATCTCACCACCGCCACCGCCACCGCGACGCCCACCACCGCCAAGGCCACCGCCCATGCCGCCGCGGCCCTCGCCGGGCGTGTCGCTCGCCTTGGCGTTCAGCACCCAGTGCCCATGGAGGTCGGGCCGCGTGGCCGCAGCCTCCTCGGCACGCACGCCAGGGGCGAGGAGCGATGCACACAGCAATGCAGCGAACGGCAACACGTGTCGGGCCTGCATGGAACCTCCGCGAGGGATGGATCGACGACGACCGCCAGGGCGTGGCCGATGCGCAAGGGACGAACGAGCGGCGCCAAGGTTCCCGGGTAAACGAACGGGCGGGATCGCGTGTGCGATCCCGCCCGTCTCGGATGCTGCGCGCAGCGCTACCGGACCAGCAGCACCTTCTTGCTCACCGTCTCGCGGCCCGTGTCCAGACGCAGGAAGAAGATCCCCGCCGGCGCCACACGGCCGTTCTCATCGAGACCGGTCCACTCCACGCGCTGGGGGCCCGCGGCGAGCGGACCGCTGATGAGCGTGTTCACCAGACGACCCGCAGCATCGAAGATGCGCAGGTCGGCATGCTCACTCGCGCTCGGCAGCGAGAACGACGCCGTCACACGGCCGAACGCCGGGTTCGGGCTCGCGGCCAGCGTGATCGTGCTGCCGGTGCGCGGGCCATCGCCGATGCCGGTGACCGCGGCCGGGTCGTACTTCACGTACACCGGGCCGGTCCAAGCCGTGAGGTTGTCGAGCGTGCGCACGCGCAGGTAGTAGTGCACCTCGGTGCCGGCCGGGAACGACTGCAGCTCGCGCCACGCGAAGTCGCGGCTGTTCACGTTGCTCGCCACCACCACCGCGTTCGACACGCCCGTGACACCGCGCAGCAGGTCGATCTGCGACACGCCCGAGCCCACATCGGGATCGCTCACGTGCATCGCGATCCGGATGCCGGTGCCGCTCGTCCAGGCTTCGCCCATGGCGTGGCCGTCGGCCGAGAACTGGATGTCGAGGTTGTGGTCCTGTGTCGCGTAGGCACGGCGCGAGGCCATGGCCTGCAGGATCTGCGACTTGGTCTTGCCCGAGGCCAGCACCGCCGTGCGGCCCTGCGTCGAGGCGCCCCACGTGGCGTTGTGGTTGTCCTGATCGGCGGTGGGCGAGACGCGATGGCCCTTGCGCAGCGCGTCGTTGAACAGCACTTCGTTGCCAGTGCTGCTGCCCACGTCACTCTCGGTGGTCGACGTGGAGAACGCCGGGCCCGACACCATGGCCATGAGGCTCACCACGGCCTTGCTGTCGGTGGTCACCGCGTAGCCATTGAAATCGCTGCCCGACGGGTGGCACCACTCCACCACGGGCGGATAGAGCGCGGGCGGGTTGGCGCGGAACGCGGTGTAGAGCCCCGTGTAGTCGCCCTCGGCCACGAACACGTCATGGTTGCCCGGCTCCCAGCCGAACAACACCGGGGCCTCGAACAGGTTGGCGTGGCCACCCGTGGCGATGATGCCCCACTCTTGGCCGTAGATCGCCACGAACTGGCCATCGACGTTGCGCGTGGCGGCCTCAGCGGCACCGATCGCATAACTCGGCAGCGACATGCCCGCGCCCGAGTGGTTGTGCTCGGTGACCGCGAGGAAGTCGAGCGCGGTGGGCGCGGTGAAGCGCGCGTAATCGTAGGCCTGCGCCGGCGTCTGCACACCGTCCGAGAGACTCGTGTGCGAGTGCAGGTTGCCGTAGTACGACGTGTAGCCGAGGTTCGGGTTCAAGCGCGTGCCGGGAGCAGGTGACGTGGTGGCGTTGTTGCTCACGGCGCTCGTGTTGGGCACCTCGTCGGTGGTCTGCAGCGCGAAGTGCCACGTGGAATCGGGATCGAGCCCGAACACGAACAGCGTCTCGGCGCTCGCCGCGGTGCGCGGGGTGGGCTCGAGCGTGAAGCGATTGATATCGGCGGCGGCCGCGAAGTTGCCGCTGTTGATGGCCGCGTGCGACCACTTGATCACGTAGCTCGTCGCGGTGCCGGTGGTGCCATCGTCACCGGGCGCGGTCCACGTGAGCCGCACTTCACCCGGGAACGCACCGGGTGCCGCGAGCAGATCGCTCACCGTGGCCGGCGCCGTCACGTCACCGATAGGGCCACCGTTGCTGGCGCAGAACGTGGGGCTACGGATCGCGAAGCTCGTCGTGCCGTTCGGCAGACACGCCCACACCTGACCCTCGGGGATGCCCGTGGGGTAGGTGACCAACTGCACGACCGTGGCGCTCACGAGCCGATTGCTCACCAGGTACACATCGTCGCCACCGTTGTTGAGCACGGCGCTGCCGGCGGTCATGTGCACCACGCGGAACTCACCCGGCTGGATGATCGGGTTCGTGCCACACGACGCATCGAAGTCCTCGGGGATGCGCGCGCGCACAGCGGCGGTGCTGATCGTGACGGCGTCGTCGATGCCCCAGCCGGTCATGTCCACGGCGTTCGGGCCCGAGTTGTAGATCTCGACCTTCTCGTCGAGGCCGGTCTCGGTGCCGATCGGGTTGCCGAGGATCTCGTTGATGAAGATGGCGGCGCGCGCAGGGGCGGCGGCGAGCAGGCAGGCGACGAGGCCGGCCAGGAACGGCAGGCAGGCACGACGGATCGGGGACGGCAGGCCCATCGGGGAGGGCTCCTTCCAGCGCAGGGTTGTCGGAACGACGGTTGTGCGGGAAGGATACCAAGCGGGGCTGCCCGCGAGGGGTAAGAAATCGCGCCCCGGAAGGGTCCGGGGCGCGCGCGGCGGGGCAGGGTTCAGTAGGACTGGGCGCGGACGCGAGGGGCGTGCCGGGCTGCGGCTGGCGCCGGCCTACTGACCCGGTTTCTCAGCCCTGAGGGTCAGCCCTACGACTCAGGCCTACGACTCAGCCTTTCTTGGCCTCATCCAGATAGTTCATGCGCAGGTCGGTCAGCACCTGCGTGAGCACGCGCTGCTCATCCGACGGCAGGTTGCCGCGCGTGCGCGCCTCGATCGCGGCCAACGTGTCGATGGTGTTGCGGGCGCCTTCCAGGTTGCGCTCGAGCTTGCCCGACATGGGATTCATGAGCTTGCCCAGCGCGACCATGGCCGCCTGCTGGAGGCCGAGCACGAGCTGCAGGAACAGGGCGGCCTCGCGGCCGGTGTCTTGGGTCATGTCCGACATGGTGGTCACTCCGTGGGGGACTTGGGGGACTGGGGTGGTTTGCCGAGGCCGAGGCGCTTGGCCTCGTCCCACAGCGCATCCATCTCCTCGAGGTTCGACTGCACGGGGGTGCGGCCGGACTCCGCGAGGCGCTGCTCGATGTGTTCGAAGCGCGCCCGGAAGCGCGCCATGGTCGAGCGCAGTTCGCGCTCGGGATCGATGCCGAGCTTGCGCGACAGGTTCACGACGGCGAACAGCAGATCGCCGATCTCGCGCGACAGCTCGGGCGTGACGCCGTTGGGGAGCAGCTCGGCCACTTCCTCGGTCTCCTCGCGCACCTTGGCGAGCGAGCCATCGGGCGTGGGCCAGTCAAAGCCCACGGCAGCGGCCTTCTCCTGCAGCCGGTAGGCGGCCACCAGCGCGGGCAGACCCTTGGGCTGATCGCCGAGCATGGACGCCTTGGTGTCCTTCTTCTCGGCTTTCTTGATCTCCTGCCACTGCCGGTAGGCGTCCTCGCCGTCGGTCACCTTGGCGTCGCCGTACACGTGCGGGTGGCGGCGGATCAACTTGGTGGCCGCGCGGCCAAAGCCCTCCTCGATGC
>JAIOPA010000170.1 GCA_021414165.1 Candidatus Eiseniibacteriota bacterium | reverse complement strand
CGCCGCGAGCGCATCGCGTTCGTGGTGGGTGGCGCGCTGGCTTTTCACATGCACGCGTTCAACCTGAAGCGCGACCTCGATGAAACGCGCGAGCTCGACGTGCGCGTGTTGGACGCGCTGCGCAAGGGCCGCTGGAACGAGCTCGCCGAGTTGCCCGAGGAGTTGCTCGAGAAGTCCAAGCCCGACGCCGAGCTGCGCCACCTCGAGGTGATGCGCGGGTTCCTGCTGGGCGACCTGCCGGGACGCGTCATCGAGCACGAGCAGTCGCCGGGCATCGGCACGGCGCTCGTGGAGTTTGCACTCGACCCCGGTTCGGGGGGCTGAACCCACCCGGAGGCGTGATGCGCGTGCTCATGCTGAACGCGTTCCACTGGCCCAAGGGCGGCGTGGAACGCACCGTGTTCGACGAGACGCGCTGGCTCGAGGCGCAAGGCCACGAGGTGGCGCACTTCGCCACGCGTGACGCGCGCAACCGTCCGAGCCCGTTCGCCGCGCACTTCGCGCCGGCCGCCGACTTCGGCGAGGGCACGCCGGCGTTGCATCAGCTGCCGCAGCTGTCGCGCGCGGTGTGGTCCGCGCCCGCCGCGGCCGCGCTGCGCGGGCTGCTGGCCGAGTGGCGCCCCGACGTGGCGCACGTGCACGCGCCGAGCCGCTATCTCACGCCATCGGTGATCGAGGCGCTCGCGAGCGAAAGCGTGCCCATGGTCATGTCGATGCACGACTTCAAGCCGTGGTGCACGAACCGCGTGTTGTTCGCACATGGCGCGCATTGCGAACGCTGCAAGGGTGGGCAGCACTGGCGTGCGGTGACCACCGGCTGCGTGCAGGGTTCGCGACTCAAGAGCATCGTGGGCGCGTTCGAGGCCTACACGCATGATCGCCGCGGCGCGTATCGCCCCGTACATCGCTTCCTGGCGCCTTCGCAGGCCGCGCGCGATCAGGCTGTGGCCATGGGCGCCGATGGCGCGCGCATCGTGGTGCTGCCGCATGGCGTCGATGCGGCGCCTCGCGAGATCGCGCCGATCGAGACGCCCGCACGTTTCGTGTTGTTCGCAGGAAGGTTGTCGAGCGAGAAGGGTGTGGATCAGTTGCCCGCGTTGGCGCAGGCGATTGCGCCCGTGCCGCTGTGGGTGGCGGGCGGCGGGCCCATGGAGTCGTGGTTGCGCACGCACGCGAGCGCCAACCTGCGCGTGCTCGGCACGCTGGAGCCGGGCGAGCTGGCGGTGATCCGCGCGCGTGCGAGTGCGGTGGTGGTGCCGAGCACGTTCCCGGAGACGTTCGGCTATGCCGTGGC
>JAIOPA010000169.1 GCA_021414165.1 Candidatus Eiseniibacteriota bacterium | reverse complement strand
GCCCGCCGGCTGCGCGAGGCGGCTCCCGGGGTGGAGCTGTCGCTGCTGTTCGGCAATGACGACTGGGCCGCCAATCTCGATGTGCTCGAGCGCCATCACGGCGCGCTGTGGCATTCGTTACAAGGCCGCGCGGTGCAGCTGCAGGGCCACGCGGTCGCCGGCATGTCGTGGGTGCCCATCACGCCGTTCGCCATGAAGGACTGGGAGCGCTGGGAAGACGGCGGCGACGAGTCGCCCGCGCGTCTGCACGGCTCGTTGTCGGGGCCCGACGGCGTGCGCGAGTTCCGCTTCGACCCCGAGCGCCGCTCGCCCACATTGGCCGACGGGCTGGCGGCGCTGGCCGAGGCTTCGCCGCCTGCGCAGACCATTCACGTGCTGCACTCGCCGCCCCGCGATACAGCGTGCGATGTGATCATGACCAAACAGCACGTGGGCTCGCGCGCGATCCGTGCCTACATCGAACAGCACTCGCCGCCGCTCGTGCTGTCGGGCCACATCCACGAGTCGCCGCGCATGTCGGGCGCGTGGCGCGACACCATTGGCCGCACGATCTGCGTGAACCCGGGCCAGTTCGGGAGCCCGCGCTTGTGCGGCGTGTGGTTCGATCCCGACGCGCCCGCCGACACGTTGCGTCACACGGTGCACGCGTAGCACCTCCTACGAGGACTCCATGGCCCTGTTGAGCGGAATGACCGTACTGGCGGTGGATACCGAGACCACGGGCATGAACCCGGCGCAAGGCGCGCGCTTGGTGGAGGTCGCGCATGTCACCGTGACCGACGGCGTCATTGCCGGGGAGTGGAGCTCGCTCGTGAACCCCGAGCGGCCGATTCCGCCCGACGCCACGCGCGTGCACGGCATTCGCGACGACATGGTGGCGAACGCCCCCAGTCAGGCCGACATCGCGCAGGTGCTACGCAAGGCGTGCGGCGATCTGCCGCTGGTGTTCCACAACGCGCCGTTCGACCTGCCGTTCCTCATGCACCTGTTCCGCGAAGGCGGCGCGCCGCCGCTCACGAACCCGATCATCGATACGCTCGGACTGGCGCGCGGTTTGTTCGGCACGGGCAGCAATGCGCTGGGCGCTTTGGCCACGCGCCTGCAACTGCCCAGCGAGACGGCCCATCGCGCGCTAGGCGACACGCGCACCACGGCGCGTTTGTTTGTGGAGCTGGCCGGACGGTGGGAACGCGAGAAGGGCATCACGTCGCTCATGGAGTTGGCGGCGGTGAGCCAGGACGTCATGCGAGCGACCGCGCGGCGCTGAATAGCTTTCGCGCTGAACGAAATCGTGACGCAAACGCGCCATTGCTGGACGCGATTCGCGTGCTTCCCGCATGATATCCGGGCGCGTGGCCGTATCGCAGCACCGTGAAGTCGCGCCGCGCGTGAACTCTCGAAGTCCTCATTCGAACATCCGCGCACAGGAGCGCTGACTTCATGGATACGACCAAGATCCTCTCGCCTGGCACCGAGGCCCCGGACTTCAAACTGCGTGGACCGGGCGGGGCGAACTATCGGCTGTCCGAGCATCGCGGGGAGTGCCCCGTGCTGCTGGTGTTCTACCCGTTCGCGTTCTCGCCGGTGTGCAGCCATCAGCTTCCCGATGTCGAGAAGGCGATGGCGCGTTTGTCGTCCGCGGGTGTGACGGTGTACGGGATCAGTGTCGACAGCTATCACGCGAATGCCGCCTTCGCGCGCTCGCTCGGCTTGTCGTTCCCGTTGCTGTCGGACTGGAATCGCGAGGTGAGCCGCGCCTACGGCACGCTGTTCGAGCCCGGCAACTTCTCGTGGCGCGCGTCGTTCCTGGTGGACAAGCAGGGCCAGATCGCCTGGAGCGAGATCGCCGAGGACCTGGACGCGCTCGATCAGGTCCCGAGCGTGGAGCGCGCGCTGGCCACACTCGTGAGCGCATGAGCACGCCGTGACGCCACGCGCGAACGCTCCCGAGAGCCGTTTGCGCGTGGTGGTCGCGCTGCGTGATGCGGCGGGCGCACGCGCGTTGAGCGACGCCCTGAGCCACGGCGGGTTCACGGCCACCGTGGTGCGCGATACTGATGCCGCGGTGCATGCGTTGGCCAGCGGCGCGGCCGGCGTGGTGTGCGAGACGCGTGCGCCGCGGCTCGATGGCCTGGTGATCACCGCCGAGGCGTTGCGGGTGTCGCGCTGGACGTGCGTGTTGCTGGTGGCCGATGCGTCGTCTCGCGCCATCGCGCTCGAGGCCGTGCGACGAGGCGCGTTTGAGTTCGTGCAGGAGCCCGTCGATCCCGCGCAGTTGGTGGCCGCGCTACGGCAGGGCATCGATCGCCAGCGGCTCGCGCGGCGCGTGGCCGAGATGGAGGATCAGCTCGATCAGCGCGCCGGCATCCAATCGCTGGCCGGCAGCTCGCGCGCCATCCAGCGCGTGCGCGAGACCGTGCGGCGTGCGGCCGATGTGCGCACGGCCGTGTTGCTCGAGGGCGAGGCCGGCACCGGCAAGAGCATGGTGGCGCGCGCCATCCACCACGCCAGCCCGCGTCGCGAGAAGCCGTACGAGCGCGTGCGTTGTAGCGCGCTGCCCGACGGCCTGTTGGAACTGGAGTTGTTCGGAGCGCGTGGCACCGCGGGTGCCATTGAGCGCGCCGAGGGCGGCGTGTTGTTCCTGGATGGCATCGATCATCTGTCGCACACGCTGCAGGCGCGCTTGTTGTGGTTCCTGGACAGTGGCCGCTTCGAGCGCGCCGACGATGGCACCGAGCGGCGCGCCGACGTGCGTGTGATCGCCTCGAGCGAGCAACCGCTCGATGCGCTGGCGCGCGATCACCGGCTGCATCGCGAACTGCGCGCGCGGCTCGAGCTGCTGCGCATCGCGCTGCCACCGCTACGCGAGCGCCTGGAGGATCTGCCCGATCTGGTGGCCGAGTTCGTGCGCGGCGCCAATCGCGAACACCGCCGCCGCGTGGGTGGCGTCACGCCCGGCGTGCTCGACCGCTTCCTGCATCACGCGTGGCCCGGCAACGTGCGTGAACTGCGACAGGTGGTGAACGCGCTCGTGGCCACGGCGCGCGGCCGCGCGCCGATCGACGTGGACCAGTTGCCGGAAGCATTCCGGGTGCTGGAGCCGGCCGCGACCCAGCTGCACGTGAGCGTGGGCATGACGCTGGCGTCGGTCGAGCGCCGGCTCATCGAGGCCACGCTCGAGCACACGGGCGGCGACAAGCCGCGGGCGGCCGCCATGCTGGGCATTGGCCTGCGCACGCTGTACCGGCGGCTCGACGACTGGGGCCTGCGCTAGCCGCGGTGCCTGCAGGGCCGCGGGGGCCGCGCCCAATCGCCCCTATAGGCACGGTGGGGTTTGGCCGATAACGGGACCGGAATCTCAACCGGTGCATGGAGGCCCCGTGGGCGAACCCGATCCGATCCTTCCGGACGACGACAAGGACGCGAAGCCGACTGCACGGCCCGCGGACTTCGCGCGTGCCGATTGGTTGGTGGGTGCCGACGAAGGCCTGACCGCCGAGGCCGACCGCATCGATCGCGGCAAGACGCAGTTCGAAGCCCCCAAGCTCTTGAAGCCGAATGGTGGCGAGGCCGACACGCGCCGCTCCGACGACCTGGGCCCGCTCACGCCGCGCGCGCCCAAGCCCGTGTTGTCGGTGCCGCCGCCGCCGCCCACGCCTGCGCCTGCGCTGCCGTCGTGGGCACCCGGCAAGAGCAGCGTGCCCATGATGCGCCGCTCGGCGCCGTCGCCGGCCGTGCCCGATTCCGGCCCGATCCCCGAGTTGTCGCGCGACTTCCCCATGGACGACGCCGAGGAACGTGCGCGCGTCGCGGCCGAGATCGCGCAGCGTCAGGCCGCCGAGGCGTTGATCGCCGCGCGCCCGCATGAAGTGGTGAAGCCGCAGGAGTTCGAGATGCCCACCGTGGCGTTGCCATGGTGGTCGCAGTTGCCGAACCTGCTCAAGATCGATGTGCGCGTGCAGATCGGTGTGGGCGTGCTCATCGTGGGCCTGCTCGCGGCCACGTTCTGGCCGCGCGCGGAGAAGACGATCTCCGTGAAGCACCTGAAGGAGCACGCGGATCAGTACGCCGATACGCAGGTGCGCGTGGGTGGCCGCGTGTCCGAGGTGTTCCCGGTCGGCGCCAGCACGGCGTACACGCTGGTGCAGGGCCGCGACACCATCGTGGTGTTCTCGCGCACGCGGAAGCCCGAGCCGCGCGAGCGCGTGGTGGTGATCGGCACGCTCAGCCGCGGTTGGCTGGGTGGTGAGTCGCGCGTCGCCATCTTCGAGGCCACGCGCTAGATCGCCGCGTCGAGCCTGCGGGCTCCGCAAGCGCCGCCAGGACCGCAGTCCTACCGCCAAGACTGCTCGCAGAGCGTTGCCAAAGTGGCAAACCGCTGCAATCTGTAACGGGGCAATTGTGGTGTAAGTCGTTGCGATATAAAGCACACAAAGACTTTACACGCGCCAGCCTTGATGGATTCTCAGAGTGGACTAGGTTAGCTTGCGACAGCGCCCACGAGCCCGACGCCGACTGCCTGAGCGTCGCGACTCGCAGGATCCGGGCGCTTCTGCACCCCAATGTCCACTCGGACCCCAACGCACGACGCGCGGGGCGCGCGCGTGCCGGGTCCTTCATCAAGGAGAGACCGCATGAACTTCCAGCCTCTCGCTGACCGGCTGCTGGTCCGCCGTGTCGAGGAGCAGGAGACCGTCCGTGGCGGCATCATCATCCCGGACACCGCCAAGGAGAAGCCGCAGGAGGGTGAAGTCGTGGCCGTTGGGCCCGGCAAGCTCACCGAGGACGGCAAGCGCGTGGCGCTCGAAGTGAAGAAGGGCGACCGCATCCTGGTCGGCAAGTACTCCGGCACCGACGTCAAGATCGACGGCACCGAGTACGTGATCCTGCGCGAGGACGAAGTCCTCGGCGTGCTCAACAACAAGAAGTAATACCGAGCGGCCGCGCCGACCGGCGCGCCGCCTGACTCTTTTTTCCCGGAGGCCCAATGGCTGCCAAGATGCTGTTGTTCAGCGAGCAGGCCCGCGCCGAGATCCTGAAGGGCGTGGAGATCCTCGCGAAGGCTGTGAAGGTCACGCTTGGACCGCGTGGTCGTAACGTCGTGCTCGACAAGAAGTGGGGCTCGCCGACCGTCACGAAGGACGGCGTGAGCGTTGCCAAGGAGATCGAGCTCGACGATCCGTACCAGAACATGGGCGCGCAGATGGTGCGCGAGGTGGCGTCCAAGACGTCCGACGTCGCCGGTGACGGCACGACGACGGCCACCGTGCTCGCCGAGGCCATCTTCAAGGAAGGCCTCAAGAGCGTCACGGCCGGTTCGTCGCCGATGTACATCAAGCGCGGCATCGACAAGGCCGTCGAGACCGTCGTCGATGAGCTCAAGAAGCTCTCGAAGCCGGTGAAGGACAACAAGGAGATCGAGCAGGTCGCGACCATCTCTGCCAATGGCGACGTCGAGATCGGCAAGATCATCGCCGAGTGCATGGACAAGGTCGGCAAGGACGGCACGATCACCGTTGAAGAGGCGCGCTCCATCGAGACGACGAAGGAGATCGTCGAGGGTATGGAGTTCGACAAGGGCTACGTGTCCCCGTACTTCGTGACGGAGAAGGACAC
>JAIOPA010000192.1 GCA_021414165.1 Candidatus Eiseniibacteriota bacterium | reverse complement strand
GTGGCGATCGGCGATGACGTGGCGCCGGCCCTGGGCAAGCTCCCGGGCGGGCGGGCCGCGCACACGTTCGACGCGCGCGGCGCGTTCGTCGTGCCGGGGTTCGTGCATGCGCACATGCATCTGTGCCAGACGCTGTTCCGTGGGCTCGCCGAGCAGAGCGACCTGCTGCGTTGGCTGCGCGAATCGATCTGGCCGCTGGAGGCTGCGCACACCGAGGCCTCGCTCGCCGCATCGGTGCGGTTGGGCGCGTGCGAACTCATCCGTGGTGGCGTGACGTGTGTGAACGACATGGGCACCGTGCACCACACCGAGGTGCTGGGCGAGACGCTGGCCGCGAGCGGGTTGCGCGCCGTATTCGGCCCCGCGCTCATGGATCAGGGCGTGAGCGTGCCGCCGCGTCTGCTCGAGGGCGCTGAGCGCGCGCTCGATTCGGCGCTCGTGGTGGCCCAGCGTTATCACGGTGCAGCCGAGGGCCGCTTGTCGGTGTCGTTGGCCCCGCGCTTCATCTTGTCGTGCAGCGAAGGGCTGTGGCGCGACGTCACCGCGGCGTCGCGTGAACGCGGACTGCTGGTGCACACGCATCTCGCCGAGGCGCCCACCGAGGGCGCCGAGGTCAAGGCCGCCGTGGGCGCACACGCGGCACCCTACTTCGCTGCGCATGACTTCCTCACGCCGCACTTTGTCGGTGCCCATGGCGTGTGGCTCGACGACGACGAGATCGCGCTCATGAAGCACGCCGACGCTGCACTGGTGCACTGCCCGGGCTCGAACTTGAAGCTGGGCTCCGGCATCGCCGATGTGCGCGCCTGGAAGCGCGCGGGCATCCGCTGTGGTCTGGGCTCGGATGGCGCGGCCTGCAACAACCGGCTCGACACGTTCCACGAGATGAGCCTGGCCGCGGGTCTGGCGCGCGTGAAGCATCGCGACGACCCCTTGGGTGCGCGCGACGTGCTCGCGCTGGCCACCTGCGATGGCGCGGCCGCACTGGGCATGGCCGATCGCATCGGTTCGCTGGAGGTGGGCAAGCAGGGCGACATCGTGGTGCTGGCCGCCGATCAGGCGCATCACGGCCCGCACGCCACGCGCGACCCGTACACCACGATCGTGCACAGCATGCGCCCCGACGACGTGAAGCTGACCATGGTCGACGGCCGCGCGCTCTGGCAGAACGGCCGCCTCACCACGCTCGAGCACGACCGCTGCGTCGTCGACGCCAACCGCGAAGCCGTTGCGCTTGTTCAGCGCGCCGGGTTGGGAGGTGCTGCGTGATCGTTGGGCCATGTACGGTGATCACGGGTGGCGCCGAGCCCAAGGTGTACGAGAACGCGGGCGTGCGCATCGTGGGCTCGCACATCGCGCAGATCGCGGGCGCGGGTGACCTGGCCGCCGCGTATCCCGACGAGACGCTCTGGCCGGCGCGTGACCGCGTCGTCATGCCGGGCTTCGTCAACACGCACGCCCATCTCGCGCGTCACCTGTCGCGCGGCCTGGGCCTGCGGACGCCTGCCGAGTGGCGCTCGTACGATCGTGCGTTGTCGGCCGAGGACGTGAAGCAGGCCGTGAGCGCCGCGCTGGTCGAGGGGCTGCACCATGGCGTCACCACGGTCGTGGACTTCCACCGTTCGGGCGCGTGCCTCGATCTGTCGCTGTCCGAGGTCATGCGTGCTGCCGACTCGATCGGCGTGCGCGTGGCCACCTGCTACGGCGCCGCCGAGGACGACACGCCGCTCGAGCGGCGCGCCGCGATCGACGAGAGCGTGGGTTTTGCCAAAGAACTCGCGCGCAAGCGTGACGGCCGTCAGCGCGGCATGCTCGGCGTGCAGGCCACCTCGCTCACCGGCATCGAGACGTTGCTCGCCGAGGCCATGGAGGCCGCCGGCAGCCACTACGCCGTGCATGTTGATCTGGCATTGGACCTCACGCCTGCCGAACGCTGGGGCCGCCCCGGCGTGCTGCCGGCCGAGGCGCTGCCCGCGCTGTGGGCGCACGCCGAGCGCGCGCCGCGCGACCTGCTGGGTGCGGTGCGCGATCGTGGCGATGCGCTGTCGGCCAGCGGCCCGCACGCGAACGCCGCACAGCTGCGCGAGAGCGACCTGGCATGGGGCAGCGACGATGGCGCCAACGCGCCGCCGCTGCCCGAGGGCGCGTTCGCGCCGCGTATGAGCGAAGCGCACTACCGGCGGTTGTTCGTGCACGGCGCGCGCTGGGCCGCGGATCACTTCGGGGAGGAGCTGGGCGTGTTGGCCCCCGGCGCACCGGCCGATCTCATCATGGTCGACTATCGCCCGGCCACCGAGTTATCGAACCGCACGGTCATGCACCACCTGTGGACCGGACTGCTGCGCGCCAGCGTGTCGGGCGTCATGATCGGCGGCAACGTGGTCATGGACAACAACGTCATCGTGACCTGCGACGAGCGCGGTATCGCCTCGCGCGCCCGTGAGTGTGCGGCGCGACTGTGGAAGCGCATCGGTTGAGCAAGCCGCGCGGCGAGTTGCTGCGCGAGCTGCTCACGCTCGCCTGGCCCGTCATCCTGTCGCGCTCCACCCAGTCGGTGGTGGGCCTGGCCGACGCGCTCATGAGCGCGCGACTTGGCGACGAAGCGCTGGCCGCCGTGACCACCGGTGCGATCGACCTGTTCGCCATCGCCATCCTGCCCATGGGCACCGCGTTCATCGTGCAGAGCTTCGCCGCGCAGTTGCAGGGCCGCGGCGATCTGCTGGGTGCGCGCCGGTTCGGCTGGTACGGGCTCATCTTGTCGGCCATCACCACCGTGCTGGCCGTGGCCGCCACGCCGTTCCTGCATCA
>JAIOPA010000191.1 GCA_021414165.1 Candidatus Eiseniibacteriota bacterium | reverse complement strand
TTGAACAGCGTGACCTCGTGGCCCCGCTCACGCGCACACGAGACGAAGTGCCGCCCCAGGAATCGCGTACCACCCAGCACCAGGATGCGCATGACGTCCCCTCCGGATAGACGAAGGGCGCCGCACTTGGCGGCGCCCCGGTTCGTCGTGACTCGTGTGGCTTGGCCTTACACGCCCTTCGCGAGCAGCTTGGCGCGGTCGGTCTTCTCCCACGCGAACTCGCTGCGGCCGAAGTGGCCGTAGGCGGCGGTCTTCTGGTACATGGGGCGGCGCAGCTTCAGCGCCTCCATGATGCCGCGCGGCGTGAGGTCGAAGTGCTTGCGCACGAGACCCGTGAGCTTGTCGTCGCTCACCTTACCGGTGCCGAACGTGTCGACCATGATGCTCACCGGCTCGGCGACGCCGATCGCGTAAGCGACCTGCACCTCGCAACGGTCGCACAGGCCCGAGGCGACCAGGTTCTTGGCCACCCAACGCGCGGCGTAGCACGCCGAGCGATCGACCTTCGACGGATCCTTGCCCGAGAACGCGCCACCACCGTGACGGCCCATGCCGCCGTAGGTGTCCACGATGATCTTGCGGCCGGTGAGGCCGCAATCACCCATGGGGCCGCCGATCACGAAGTTGCCGGTCGGGTTCACGTGCACCTTGACCGGCTTGCCCTTCAAGAGACGCTTGGGCATGAGCGGCATGATGACGTTCTCGAGGATGTCGTTCTTGATCTTGTTCTGCTTGACCGTGTCGGCGTGCTGCGTGCTCACGACGATCGTGTCGATGCGCGAGGGCTTGCCGCCTTCGTACTCGACCGTGACCTGCGTCTTGCCGTCCGGGCGCAGGTACGGCACGAGGCCGCTCTTGCGCACCTTGGACAGGCGCATGGCGAGCTTGTGCGCCAGCATGATCGGCAGCGGCATGAGCTCGGCCGTCTCGTTGCAGGCGTAGCCGAACATGAGGCCCTGGTCGCCCGCACCACCCGTGTCAACGCCCATCGCGATGTCCGGCGACTGCTGGTCGATCGTGGTGATCACGGCGCACGTGTTGCAGTCGAAACCATAGGCGGCATCGTCGTAGCCGATGCCCTTGATCACGTCGCGCACGAGCTTCGGGATCTCGACATACGCCTTGGTCGTGATCTCGCCGGCGACGACCGCGAGCCCGGTGGTGACCATGGTCTCGCAGGCGACGCGGCTCATCTTGTCCTGCTTGAGCATGGCATCGAGCACTGCATCCGAGATCTGATCGGCGATCTTGTCCGGGTGGCCTTCGGTGACGGACTCCGACGTGAACAGGTGACGCGACGCCATGGTTTCTCCTCGTGGCGGGTGTCACGGAGCGGCTGCATCCGTGCACCGGTGTGACCGCTAACGGGCGCTCGCGCGCTCCGCCAGTCGGCGTTTGAACTCATCGATGCTCGCGATGTCCGTGGGGTCTGCCCCCCCGAGCAACGCCAGCTGAAGACTCAAGTGATCCCCGAACTGCACGAGCGAGGCGAGCCGCGCGAGACGGCTGTCACCCTGCGTCCGGACCGTGTGCACGGCCGCACCCTGGCGAGCCGCGTACTCGGCGGTGAGGTCCAACCGAGTTGCGACCTCGGCCGGGTCCTCCGCATCCCGGAGCACCATCACAGCGACTCGCTCGGTGGCGGGACTGCGCATCTGCCAGCCGACGATCTCGTTGTGATTGAGCTCGGGCACCACTGCGGAATGGGCGAGCACCTTAGCATTTTCGTTGAGCTGTTGCCTCCAGCGCGCAGCCACCGCGGCCAGCGC
>JAIOPA010000162.1 GCA_021414165.1 Candidatus Eiseniibacteriota bacterium | reverse complement strand
ACGCCGGGCGCGGTGCATGCGCTGCGCATCGAGCCCAACCCGTCGTTCGGCCGCATGCAGTTGGTGGTCGAGGATGGCTCGACCGGGCTCACCGAGGCCGACATCCTGGACCTGCAGGGCCGCGTCGTGCGCCACCTGGGGCCGGTGTGGGTCGGACCGCGCGGCCGCATCGAATGGGACGGCACCGACGCGGGCGGCTCGCGCGTCTCGGGCGGCGTCTACCTGGCTCGGCTCAAGCGTGGTGGCAAGGTCGAGACCTCGCGCTTCACGGTTCTGCGGTAGCGAAACGAGGCTAGGCGGCAGCTCTGCGTGGCGGCGCCGAATCCAAGCGAAGCCGGATCCGGCCGATCAACGCCTTCATGTCGTACGGCTTGGTGTGCACCTCGTCGGCTCCGAGTTCCAGGGCGAGCCGGCGGTCGGTCTCTCCCGAGCGGGCGCTCAGGATGAAGATCGGGATGCGCTTGTAGCGCTCGTCGAACTTGAGCGCGCGGCACACCTTGTAGCCGTCCATGCGCGGGAGCATGAGGTCCAGCACCATGAGGTCCGGCAGCGTCTGACGCGCGAGCGCCAGGCCCTGCTCGCCATCGCTGGCCTGCAACACGTCGAATCCCTCGGCCTCGAGGCCGAACTTGAGCACGGTCAACAGATCCGGCTCGTCATCGACGATGAGAATGCGCGGCTTGGCCTCGGACATCCTGTCCCTCGGGGATGGTGGTGGACGTGTACTCCACCCCCGGTATCGGCCGGTCCCATCGTGGCCTGAACCGGTTCGGTGCAGGCGGTCCCGGGCCGCGCTATTCCCGCACGAACTCCGCCGAGCGCTTGAGTTCCCCACCCCCCAGCACGTCGCGCACCGTGATATCCAGCCGGTAGCGCCCGGGCGGCAGGTCCTGCACCGGCATGCTCACGTACTGCCGGCGCACCGTGCCGAGCACCGCGTCCTGACGCGTCACGCCGAGATCCTGCCCCTCGCGGCGCGGCGACAACCAGCGCTGCAGCCAGACGCGTGAATCGCGCCGTGCCGAGCGCACGCTGGTCTCGTACTCGAAGCGGCCCTGGCCATCGGCGGCACGAGCGAGGTGATAGACCTCGAAGTACGCCACGAGCGGCTCGCCACGCTTCACGAAGCCACCGGGGTTCGCATCGAGCCGCACGCTGCCCTCGGGTGCCACGGGGAGTCCGCACGTGACCACCAGATCGCTCACCGCGAGCTGGCTGTCGGGTGCGGCCACCTCCAGATCCTCGCGCGTCGCGCCACGGCGTCCGGCGCCGCGCACGCTGGAGCCCACCAGGTAGCGGCCCGGCGGCAGCGTCTCCACGAACTCCGCCACTCGCAGCCCGGTGGCGTTGCAGGCCGAAGGCGACAGCACGCGCCGGATGCGCGCGACCTCCTGGTAGGTGCTGTCGAGCACCACGAGATCGGCCGCGAGTGAATCCGCGGGGCCGCCGGGCGAGGCGATGCCGGCGAACAGGCTGGGCTTTCCATCGGTGCCCTCGAACAATGCGAGCTGCGAGCGCACCTCGAGCGGCTTGGCCCCGGGCGGCAGCTTGGGGAACAGCCCGCGCAGGCCGTGCGTGGGCACCAGCCCCGAGCGCGCGACCGAGTCGGCGTCGGGCACGGGGTCCATGTCCTCCGAGAGCGAGACCGGCAGCTCGTAGCGCTCGGACAACATGCGGTCGTGCATGGTCACGGTCATGCCGAGCGCGCGATAGCCCCACACCAGTACGTTGCCCGGGAACAGCACGTGGTTGCCCGCGCCA
>JAIOPA010000161.1 GCA_021414165.1 Candidatus Eiseniibacteriota bacterium | reverse complement strand
GGCCTGGGTCACGTTCCAGTCGGCGGCATCGAGGGCGCGGCGAATGGAATCGATCTCGCTGCGTGCGACCTTGCCCTTGAGCCCCGACTCCTCGCCCTCGTCGGGCGGGCTCTCGAGCCATGCGTTCAAGTCGCCCGCGGTCACGGTATCGCCGCTCACCAACACCACGGCGCGCTCCATGAGATTGCGCATCTCACGCACGTTGCCGGGCCAGTGGTACTCCTCGAGCAGCTCTTTTGCATCGTCGCTCAGCGCGAGCGCTGAGCGGCCCTCGGCGGCGCAGAACACGGCCAAGAAGTGCTCCGCCAACTTGGTGATGTCGCCGCGGCGCTCGCGCAGCGGTGGCACCACCAGCGGCAACACGTTGAGACGGAAGTACAGATCCTCGCGGAACTCGCCGGCCTTCACGGCCGCGGGCAGGTCCTTGTTCGTGGCCGCGATCAGGCGCACGTCGACCGTGCTGGTCTTGGTGCCGCCCACGCGCTCGATCTCACCGGTCTCCAGCACGCGCAGCAGCTTGGCCTGTGCCTCCAGTGCCAGATCACCGATCTCGTCCAGGAACAGCGTGCCGTTGTCCGCAAGTTCCAACCGGCCCTTCTTGCTCGCCATGGCACCGGTGAACGCGCCCTTCTCGTAGCCGAACAGCTCGCTCTCCAGCAGGTCCTTGGGGATCGCGGCGCAGTTCAACTTCACGAACGGGCCATCGGCGCGCTTGGAGTGCGCATGGATGGCCAGTGCCGCGAGTTCCTTGCCCGCACCGTTCTCGCCGGTGATGAGCACGCGGCCGTTCGATGGCGCCACGCGACGGATCTGCTCGCGCAGCCGCTCGATGGTGGCGCACTCGCCCAGGATGCCGAGGGTGGTTGCATTCGCAGGGGCCAGCGCCTCCGGCGCTGCGGTGTGCGGCGCACTGCCCGCGGCGGGCTTGGCGGCATGCGTGCCGCGGCGCAGGCGCGCGATGCGCACGGCTTCGTGCACCACATCGAGCAGATGCTGCGGGTCCTGGATCGGCTTGGGGACAAAGTCGAACGCGCCGCGCTGCCCGGCCTTGATCGCGTTCTCGATGGTGCTCTCGCCGCTCACGATGATCACGGCACTGTCGGGCGCCTGGTCTCGGATGCGCATGAGCGCATCGAGCCCGTGCTCGCCGGGCATCGTCAGGTCCAGCAGCACCACGTCGTATGAGCGCTTCTCGAGCGCGGCATACGCCTCGCTGGCGCCATTGGCCTCGCCGGTCTCGTGGCCTTCGTCCTCGAGCACGGCGCGCAGCATGCGGCGGATCGCCGGATCGTCATCCACGGTGAGGACGGAGAACTTATCGGGGTTCGGCACGGGGGCAGGCTCCTCTTATGCAGCAGGCAGCGTCAGTCGGGCGACCGCGCCACCGCCATCACGATTCGTCAGGGTCACGCGGCCACGGTGCTGGGCGGCGATGTCGCGCACGAGCGACAGGCCCAGACCGCTGCCGCGGTTCTTGGTGCTCACATAGGGTTCGAACACGCGTGCGGCCACCTTGGGATCGAGGCCGGTGCCGCGGTCGCGCACCTCCACCCACGCGTCGGTGCCCTCGCGCCCGGTCTCGAGTTCCACGAGCGCGCCGTCGGGGCTGGCCTCGCACGCGTTCACGAGCAGGTTATGCAGCGCGCGCGTGAGCAGCAACCGGTCGCCGCGCACGGCCAGCGTGGCGTCGGCGCGCACGTCGATGGTCAGGCGCGGCGTCTCGTGCAGGGATGCCGCGGCGCGCGCGAGCTGCGACAACTCCAGTGCCTCCTCACGCGGCTCGGGCATGCGCGCGTACTGCGCGAACGATTCGGCCAGACGCGTGAGGTGGTCGAGCTCCTGCGCCATGGCCTCCAGGCTCTCGCGCACCGCGGCGCGATCGGCCTCGGGCACGCGCTCCAGCCGGCGCTGCAGCCGGTGGATGGAGAGCGACATGGGCGTGAGCGGGTTCTTGAGCTCGTGCGCCAGCTTGCGCGCCACGTCGCGCCACGCGGCCTCGCGTTCGGCGTGCGCCAACGCGGCGCGCGCATCGGACAAGCGCGCGGTCATGGCGTTGAACGAGCTTGCGAGCGAGGCCAGCTCGGGCGCGCCGCGCTCGGGCAGCGGTTCGTGCCGCGCGCCGTCTTCCACCTGTGCGAGTGCGCGCGACAGATCGCGTAGTGGGCTCGTCATGCCACTCGACAGCGCGCGGGCCAGGAATGCCGCGCCGATCAACAGCAGCAGCGCCATGCCCACGATGGTCAGCCACACGCGTTGGCGCGCCACCTCCACCAGCACGCCGAGCCGCGCGTAGTAGTCGCGTGCCTCGCGCACCTGGTTCAACTGCTCCCAGTACGCCGGGTTCAGCATGACGCCCACCAGCAGCGCTTCGCCGTCGCGCATGGCGGCCACACCGCCCAGCACACCGCTCGGTGAGCGCACCAGCTGGTCGCCGGTGAGTGCGGCGGGCAGCTCGCTCGCCAT
>JAIOPA010000065.1 GCA_021414165.1 Candidatus Eiseniibacteriota bacterium | reverse complement strand
GCTGGGCCGCGGCTTCGTGGCGTTGGGTGCGCGCGGGGATTCGCGGGCGCTGGTGCCGCTCACGCATGCGCCCGATGCCGGCGGCGAGGTGCTGCTGCCCGACGACGCGCTGGGACTCGACAACCGCCGCGTGTTCGCCGCCGGCCGTGCGGGCACGTTGCGCGTGTTGCTGCGCGAGGACGGCGCACCGTCGCCACTGCGATTCGCACTCGAGGCGGGCTCGCCGGCCTCAGGGCTCACGGTGCGCGCGGTCGATGCGCAGGAACTCGCCGCGGGCACGGGTGACGCCGATCTCGTGGTGCTGGGCGACGTGGAGCAGCCGGGGCCGCGCGAGCTGCAGAGCCTGCTCGACTTCCATCGTGCGGGCGGCGCGCTGTTGTTGGCACCCGGCACGCGCGCGAACCGCGAAGCGTGGAGTCTGCTGCTCGAGCAGTTGGGCGCGGGCCGATTGGGGCGCGACGATCCCGCGGCACCGGGCGCCTCGTGGCGACTGCTGCGCGCGGTCGCGGGCCACGCGGTGCTCGACGGCTTCCCGGTGCGTCCGGGCGAGCCGCTCACGCAGGCTCGTTTTGCCGCCGTGCCGGCGTTCGCGCCCGCCAAGAACGCGCGCGTGCTGCTGCGCTTCGATGAATCGCACGCCGCGCTGGTCGAGGCCCCGCGCGTGCTGGTGTGGTTGGCGCCGTTCGATGCCGCGCGCAGCGACTTCGCCGTGTCGGGCGCGTTCCTGCCGCTCGCGCACCAGGCGGCGCGCGTGCTGGCGCGCGGCACCGCTGCGCCGTCGCTGCACCCGGGCGATTCGTGGAGCGCACCGGCCAGCGCCGAGTGGCGCATCGAGGACGAGAGCGGCCGCGAGGTGCCCGTACGGTTGGAGTCCACTGAGGGCGCCACACGCGCGATCAGCGCTCCGCTCGAGCGCACCGGGCTCTACCGCGCGTTCGCGGGCGGTACGCTGCGCGCGAGTTTCGCGGTGAACCCCGATCCGGCCGAGAGCGACCTGGCGCCGGTGGCGGAGCCCACGGCGTTCGCGGGCGGTACGCTGCGCGCGAGTTTCGCGGTGAACCCCGATCCGGCCGAGAGCGACCTGGCGCCGGTGGCGGAGCCCACGCTGGTGGCCGCGTTCCCCAGCACGCGCGCGCGCATCCTGCGCCCCGGCGACGACCTGGCGCTGCGCGTGCGGCAGGCGCGCTACGGCCGCGAGCTGTGGCCCGAGTTCGTGCTGCTCGCGCTTCTGCTGCTGGTGGCCGAGTCGATCATCGGCCGCTGGGGCATGGAAGGCGTGCGCAAGCCCAAGGCGTAGCGCGCTACTCCTTCGCGCGCAGCTCGCTCTTCGGGACCGTCACCCACTCCAGTCGGGTGCTTGGGCTGCCCAGCAACCAGCCCCCCAACACCGCGGCCGACAGCCCGCCACCGATGATCACCGGGCCCGCGTTCTCGGCAACGAATCCCGTTTCATCCGAGAGTGCGGACAGGCCGAGCCCGATCGTGGTGATCCCGCCGAACAAGACAGCACCGATCACCGTGCCGAACACCGAGCGTCGCGCGAGTGCTCCGGTGTAGCGTTCGACCTGCGCGACCTCGTCGTCGCGGAAGCGAAGCGTGTCGCCCGCCGCGACCGTGGTGATCACCAGCTCGGGGCTGCCGCTCACGAACCGCCCTTCGTGCACCTCGGCCAAGACCCCTCGCGAGGCCGTCGTGCGCACACGCAACAGCGTGCCGGGTGCGACGGCGGCCATGGACTCGGCCGTCGTCGCCACCAGCAGGAGCGCGGCACACAGCTGCATGCGCATACGCCCGGCGAACATCAGTGCTGCTCCATCTTGACGTTGCGCGGCAGCACGTCGGGGTTCAAGGCCTTCAAGACCACGCGACGATTGCGCAGCCGCTCCTCGTCGTTGGCTTCCTTGGTCTCGGGCTGCGCTTCGCCGTAACCCTTGGCGATCACGTTGTCGCTCTTCAGCTGGAAGTGCTGCAGCAGGTAGCTGCGCACCGACTCGGCACGCGCCTGCGACAGCTTCATGTTGTAAGCCGCCGAACCGCGCGTGTCGGTGTGGCCCTGCAACTCGACCTGCAGGTCCACGAACTTCTCGAGCACGCTGCCGACCTCGTTGAGCGTGGTCTCGGACTCCGGCAGCAGGTTGGCGCTGTTGGTCTCGAAGTAGATGTTCTCCAACCGCACCTTGCCGCCCTCGACCAGCTGGCGCTCGGTCTCGGTCACGGGTGCCGCCGGCTTGGGCGCGGGCACGACCGGCGTGGCGACCGGCTTGCTCTCGGTGACCGCCTGCGTGGAGCCCGACAGCTGCGCGCTGTTGCAGCCCTTGGCGTCCACCTTCATGCCGGGCGGCGTGTCGGGGCACTGATCGAGCCCGTCGAGCACGCCATCGCCATCGGAGTCCTTGGGGCAGCCCCACTCATCGACGATCGCGCCCACCGGCGTGTTGTCGCAACGGTCGAGGCGGTCGTACACGCCGTCCTTGTCGCGATCCACGGCCGGCCAACGGAAGCACGGCGCCTTGGGATCCACATGGCCGAGTGTGGCGGGAAGTGCGAACACGGGACTCGCGCCAAGCACCATCATGATGATGGCGGCGAGCCGCGAGAGATTGTGCTTGTTCATGGGGGAACCTCCGGATGGGAGAGAGTGCGGATTGAGGGAACCGCGCTGCTAGACTAGCCTTACCCCCGATGCCTCGCACGCCCGGAATGCCCGCCCCCCACTCGCCTGCCGGCCAGCACGTGGCCCGCGGTCTGCTCGCGCTCGTGTTCGCAACGACTTGCGCGGTGGCCCCGGTGCGCGCGGCAGCGGCCACGGCCATGTCGCCCGACAGCGCGGACTCGGCCAGCGAGCTGTTGAACCAGCCGGCGCGCGCCTGGACGTTCGATCGCTGGGTCGATTCGCCACCGCTGTCATTGGAGAAGCTGCGCGGCAAGGTGGTGTTGGTGCGCTGGTTCAACACGGGCTGCAAGTACTGCGGCAACACGCTGCCGGGCCTCGAGAAGTTGCGCACGCGTTATGCCGCACAGGGTCTGGTGGTGGTGGG
>JAIOPA010000226.1 GCA_021414165.1 Candidatus Eiseniibacteriota bacterium | reverse complement strand
CTGCCCAAGGTGAACCTGACCGTGCGCCACCGCGTGCGGAAGGGCGAGACGCTGCGCAAGATCGCCGAGGAGTACGCCGTCTCCCCGACCGAGCTGGCGCGCGTGAACCACCTGGGCCGCGGCCGTCCGCTGCGTCGCGGCATGCTGCTCACGGTGCCGTCGAGCTTCCGTGCGCCCAAGCCCGAGGTGATCTCGATCGACAGCGAGGATCCGCGCGCGTCCACGGACTACGTGCCGTCGCGCCGCATCGGCCTGCCGGGCAAGATCGAGGGCAACAGCGTGCCGATCGACCGCGTCACGCACACCGTGCGCCGCGGCGAGTCGCTGCGCACGATCGCGGCGCGCTATGGCGTCACGGTCGCCGACCTGCGCAAGTGGAACCGCGTCACCACGCCGACCGTGAAGGTGGGCTCGCGCCTGCGCATCCGCTCGACGGATGCGGGCAGCGACAGCACGATGTCGAGTGGCCAGTTGCCGGTGACGGCCTCCCCCGCGGCCGTCGCCGCGAATGGCGTGGAGCCGTCGACCGCGCCCGAGACCCCGCAGATGCACACGGTCGGCCGTGGCGAGACGCTCACGTCGATCGCGTCGCGTTACCAGGTGTCGGTGGCCGACCTGCGGCGTTGGAACGGTCTGGCCAAGGGCAAGGCGGTGCAGAAGGGCCAGTTGGTGCAGGTGAGCGGCGATGCGATCGCCGATGCCTCGACGCTCGATCGCGAGGCCGGTGGTCCGGACGCCAAGCGCACGTCGGGCAACGGCAAGGCGCGCGCCGCCGCCACGCACACGGTTCGTAAGGGCGAGACGCTGACGAGCATCGCCGAGCGCCACGGGGTCACGGTGGCGGCGCTCAAGAAGCTGAACAAGCTGCAGAGCACGAATGTGATCGTGGGCCAGCGCATCAAGCTGCCGGCCTGATCCCGCGTTCGACACGAACGGCGCTCACCTCTCGGTGGGCGCCGTTCGTGTTTTGAGCGAGCGGGTGCGTGGCGTCAGTGCATCGACTCCGGACCATCCACGACACCACCACTGGGCACCGGCGCGGTGAAGTCCTGCTCGATCACGCTGGCGCCGATGCGCGCGTTGCGGCCGACCGTGAGGCCCTCGGGCAACCGTGCGCGCTTGCCCACGACCACGAGGCCATTCGACAGATGCTCCGGGCACGCGCGGTTCGGCGAGTAATCCTCCCCGTCGCCGATCTTGGCACCGCGACCGATGCGCACTTCCTTGTCGATGATCGCCTTGTCGAGCACCGAGCCCGCACCCACCACCGTGTCGTGCATGACGATGCTGTCGCGCACCACGGCGCCGCGCTCGATGACCACACCCGGGAACAGCACCGAGTTCGTGACCTCACCCTGCACCGAGCAGCCGTTGGCCAGCAGGCTGCGCGCCACGCGCGCGCCGGATTCCACGCGCACCGGTGGCCGGTCGGCCGTCTGCGTGTGGAGCACCCACTCGGGATCGTTCAGGTCCATGGGCGGCTTGGGCTGCACGAACTCGAGGTTCGCGCGGTAGTACGAGTCCAGCGTGCCCACGTCCTGCCAGTAGCCCGGGAAGCGATAGGCGAACACGCCCTCACCGCGCGCGACCAGGCGCGGCAGGATGTCCTTGCCGAAGTCGTGCGACGAGTTCGCCATCGAGGCATCCTCGACCAGCCAACGGATGAGCGCATCGCGGTCGAACAGGTACACGCCCATCGAGGCGAGCCGTGACGTGACCGGCCCCTTGGGCTTCTCCTTGAACGCGGTCACGCGGCCGTTGGGCTCGGTCTCCAGGATGCCGAACTGATCGACCTCGTCCTCGGGCACCTCGGTGACCGCCACCGTGAGGCTGGCGTGATTGCGGCGATGGAACGCGTACAGCACGTTGTAGTCCATCTGGTACACGTGATCGCCCGACAGGATGAGCACCTCCTGCGAACGGCGGCGCTTCAGGTGCACGATGTTCTGGTAGATCGCATCGGCGGTGCCCTGGTACCAATCACTCGCCGAGTTGCCCGGGGAGGGCTGCAGCAGCTGGATGCCGCCGCGCGTACGGTCCAGGTCCCACGGCCGGCCGAGCCCGATGTGCTGGTTGAGCGACGTGGGCCGGTACTGCGTGAGCACGCCGACATCGAAGATGCCGGAGTTCACGCAGTTGGACAGCGTGAAGTCGATGATCCGGTACTTGCCGCCGAACGGCACGGCCGGCTTGGCGCGCCGCTCCGAGAGCAGGCACAACCGGCTGCCGACGCCACCGGCCAGGATGAAGGCATAGCGGCCGCTCATCGCATCTCCTCGAACCAGCGCCGATTCGGCACCGTGCCACCGGCCGCGAGATGCTTGCCGGTCAGGTCCTCGTAGCGGCCACCCACGCCGATCGAGCTGGGACGCTCGACGCGCGCGTCGTGCTCGATCCACGTGTCCTTGCCGACGATGGACAGCCCCGCGAGATCCTCGAGACCGGCGCTCTCCATGCCGTTGCCCTCGCCGATCACCGCGCGCTCCCCCACCTTCACGTACTTGTCGAGGATCGCGTGCTGGATGCGCGCGCCGCCCTCGATGCGCGTGTCGGCCATGATGATCGACTCCTCGATCTCCGCGCCCGGTCCCACGTGCACGCCCGGGAACAGGATCGAGCGCCGCACATGCCCCTCGATGCGACAACCGTTCGCCACCAGACCGTCCTCGATGCCCGCATCGTCGCCGAGCCACACCGGCGGGCGCTCCTCGTCGCGCGTGAGGATCGGCCAACGCGAGTCATGCAGCACGAGCCGGGGATGCGGCCGCACCAACTCGAGGTTGGCGCGGTAGTAGCTGGCCACGGTGCCGACATCTTCCCAGTAGCCATTGAACTCGTGCGCGTACACCCGCTGCCCCGCTGCGACCTGCGGCCGCAGCACGTCGAGCACCATGTCGACCGGGCGGGCGCGCAGCATCTCGGCCAGGCGCTCGGTCTCGAACAGGTAGATGCCCATGTTGGCGAGTGCGGCATCGGTGCGCTGCGGCTTCTCCTCGATGCTGCGGATACGGCCCGAGCGCTCCACGTGCACCATGCCGAAGCGATGCGCCTCGTGCGCGGGCACCTTGGTGACCGCCACCGTGACCGCCGCCTCGCGCTGCAGGTGCGCGGCCACGAGCGGCCGGTAGTCCATGCGCACGATGTGGTCGCCCGACAGGATGAGCACGCGCTCAGGGTGGTGCTCCTCGATCCAGTCCCAGTTCTGCGCGATGGCATCGGCCGTGCCGCGATACCAGCCCGCATGGCTGCGCGTCTGGTACGGCTGCAGGATCGTGACACCGCCCTGACGGCGGTCCAGGTCCCACGGCCGCCCGGCACCGATGTGGTCGTTGAGCGACGCGGGCGCGTGCTGAGCGAGCACTCCCACCCGCGTGACGCCCGAGTGGCAGCAGTTACTGAGCACGAAGTCGATGACGCGGTACTTGCCACCGAATGGCAACGCGCTCACGGCGCGCTCGGCACAGAGCACGCCGAGTCGTTCACCACCACCGCCGGAGAGGATGAGGGCCAGCACGTCGCGCACGACGGCCTCCACTGGGGAACGGACGGACGCATGGGACTCGAACCGCCAACGTAGAGAGCGCCCCCCCTCTGGTCAAGCTGGGTCGTGGTGCGGAGAATCCGTCTGGCGCGGGGCATGCAGGGCATCCGAGGCATGCATCCTGGCGCTCCGCTCAAAGCGCCCCCGTTCTGTCCGAACCCGAAGTGCGCATTCCATTGCGGGGCAATGGCCTCGTGGCGGTACAAGCGCATCGGGTTCTATGAGCGTCGCTCTGCCCCGCATGTCGTCCAGCGCTACAAGTGTGTCCACTGCGCGCGCGAGTTCTCCGATCAGACCTTCCGGACGACCTACTACCTCAAGTGCCCCGAGCTGCTACTCCCCCTGTTCCACTCGCTCGTCAGCTGTTCGGGTTTCCGGCAGTTCGGCCGCGCCAACGACTGCCATCACACCACCGCTATGCGGCAAGCCCAGCGGCTCGGCCGACACTGCATGCTCTTCCACGAGCAGTTGCGCCCCAAGGGGCCGGTCCTCGAACCGCTCGCGTTCGATGGACTGCGCAACTTCGAGTACAGCCAGTTCCACCCGTCGGAGTTCCACATCGTGGTGGGTAAGCGCAGTCACTACATGTACGGGTTCACGCACTCGGAGTTGAAGCGCATGGGCAACATGACGGCGAAACAGAAGGCCAAGAACGCGCAGATCCAGCGCGAGTTCGGCACGCCGCCCAAGAACTCCGTGCGCGACGAGGTCGCGCGCGTGCTGCAGATCGCGACCGCGGGCAGCAAGGAAGTGGTCCTCCACAGCGACGAGCATTACATCTACCCACGCGCGCTCAAGCGGCTCAAGCATCTCGAGTCCATCGAGCACCACACGACGTCGTCCAAGGCGGTCCGGCACCCCAATAACCCACTGTTCGTGGTGAACAACACGGACAGCCTGGTTCGGCACTCGATGTCGGGCCAGAAGCGCGAGACGATCGCGTTCTCGAAGCTCATCGCGAGTGCGGTGTCCGTGATGTGGGTCACGGTGGCTTGGAAGAACTACGTGAAGCACGTCTCGGAACAGAACCAGCGCGGCTCGCCGGCGATGCGCTTGGGGCTCTGCAAGCATCGCATCCGACCGATGCGGTTATTGAGCTGGAGGCTGTTCCCGAGCCGGATCGAGCTTCCAACCGCGTGGGTCGCGCATTACTACCGGCTGCTCACGACGCGAGAACTGCCCACCGGCCTCCGCCACACACTGCGCTACGCAGTCTGAAGACGGCGCCCGAACGCACTGCGGGCCGGCACCTGGTGGGGTACCGGCCCGCACGGACGGAATCTGCGCAGCACGACCCCTACCAGCTAAAACTCGCTGACAATAGGTGCGTGGTCTCGAGGTTGTGGTCCTCGGGGAACGCCGGGTCATCCTTCGCGAAGAACCGATTCAGCGACGCCGCATAGTCCGCACCGAAGTGCTTGTAGCGAACGCCTGCGCCGAACGCGAGGTCCTTGCCGTTCAGGCCCGAGCGCAGCGCGAGCGTGTTGCGGTACCAGTACTCGAAGCCGGTGCGCAGGTCGGCGTTGATGATGCCGAGCTTGAGCTGGCTGTCGAGGTCGCGGCCCTCGAAGTCCCACGACAGGTCGGTGCCCCACGTGAGCGCCTGGCCACTGCCGGGATAGAAGTTGAACGAGGCGCCGGTGGTGAGGTTGGGTGAGACGAACTCGCGCGTGCCGTTGCTCCACGTGAGGTACGTGGTGGTGAGGTCGTTCATCACCGCGCTCATGGTCACGGCGTCGGTGGGCATGTAGATGATCGCGGCGTCCAGACCGGCGCCGACCGAGGTGACGTTCAAGGCGTTACTCATTCCCGTCACGCCCGCGTCGAGCAGC
>JAIOPA010000225.1 GCA_021414165.1 Candidatus Eiseniibacteriota bacterium | reverse complement strand
TCGCCGAACAACGACGACTGGCCGGCCGCTTCATCGCGATGCTTGGACTGCGCGTGCTCCAGCGCCATGCCGGCACCGGCGAGCAGGCGCTCGCGCGTGCCGCCGAGCGAATCGAGCGCGCCCGCGGCCGCGAGGCTCTCGAGCACGCGGCGATTGAGCACGCCCGGTGCCACGCGAGTCGCCAGATCGTAGAGGTCCTTGAACGGTCCGCCGGCCGCGCGGGCCTCGAGGATCTTCTCGACCGCGCCCTGCCCCACGTTGCGCACCGCACCCAGACCGATGCGGACTTTTCCGCCCTCGATCGTGAACTTCCAGCGCGAGTGGTTCACGTCGGGTGCCAGCAGGTCGAGCTTCAACCGGCGCACCTCTTCAATGAGCGTGAGCACGCGCGTGCTGTCGCTCATCTCCGACGTGAGCGTGGCGGCCAGGAACTCGCCCGGGTAGTTGCCCTTCAACCAAGCGCACTGATACGCGACCAGTGCGTAGGCCGCCGAGTGCGACTTGTTGAAGCCGTAGCCGGCGAACTTCTCCATGGTGGTGAAGATCGACTCGGCGGTCTTCTCGCTGATCTTGCTCGTCTTGGCACAGCCCTCGATGAACTGGAGGCGCTTCTTGGCCATCTCCTCCACGTTCTTCTTACCCATGGCGCGCCGCAGCTCATCGGCCTGTGACATGGAGAAGCCGGCCAGATCGTGCGCGGCCGCCATGACCTGTTCCTGGTACACGAACACGCCATACGTGCTGGCCAGGATCGGCTCGAGCTTGGGATGCTCGTACTTCACCTTCTTGCGGCCATGCTTGCAGTCGATGAAGTACGGGATGTTCTCCATCGGACCCGGCCGGTACAGCGCGTTCATGGCCGTGAGGTCCTCGAACACCGTCGGCTTCAAGCGCTTGAGATAATCGCGCATGCCGGTGGATTCGAACTGGAAGATCGCGACCGTGTCGCCCGTCTGGAACACGCGATACGCCTGCGCGTCGTCCTCGGGCAGCGTCTGCAGATCCACCTTCACGCCATGATGCTCGGCGATGTAATCGACCGCGTCCTGCAGCACCGACAGCGTGCGCAGCCCCAGGAAGTCCATCTTGAGCAGGCCGGCCTTCTCGACCGACTTCATGTCCCACTGCGTGGTGACGAGGTCACCCTTCTGGCGGCAGAGCGGCACGTAGTCCGTGAGCGGGCCGGGCGTGATGAGCACACCGGCGGCGTGCACCGAGCTGTGGCGCGCCAGGCCCTCGAGCACCTTGGCGCTGCGCATGAGCTTGGCGTACACGGGGCCCTTGGTGGGCAGGGCCTTCAACTCGGGCGTCTGTTCAATGGCCTTGTCGAGCGTGACACCCAGACCATCGGGCACCAGCTTGGCGATGCGATCGACCTCGGGCACGGGCAGGCCCAGCGCGCGGCCGACGTCACGCATGACGCCCTTGGCGCCCATGGTGCCGAACGTGATGATCTGCGTCACGTTCTTCTCGCCGTACTTGTCCTTCACGTACTGGATCACCTCACCACGCCGCAGATCGTCGAAGTCGATATCGATATCGGGCATGGTGACGCGTTCGGGATTCAGGAAGCGCTCGAAGATGAGCTGATGCCGGAACGGGTCGACCTCGGTGATACGCAACGCGAAGGCCACGAGCGAACCAGCAACGGAGCCACGGCCCGGGCCGACGCCGATGCCACTGCTCTTCGCGAAGTGGATGAAGTCGCGCACGATCAAGAAGTACGAGGCAAAGCCCATCTTGCAGATCACGTCGAGCTCGTACTGGAAGCGCTGCTTCATCGCCTCCGTGAGCCCGCCCGGGAAGCGCGTCGCCAACTCGGCCCACGCCAGACGGCGGAAGTACGTGTCGGCGTCGTGCTCGCCCGGCGGCAGCGGGAACTCGGGCAACAGCGGCTTGCCGAAGTCCATCTTGAGATTGCAGCGCTCGGCCACCGCGAGCGTGTTGAGCACCGCCTGCGGGAAGTCGGTGAACGCCTTCTTCATCTCCTCCGACGAGCGGAAGTGCAGCTGCGAGACGGCCTTCATGCGCTTCTCATCCGAGACCTGCTTGCCGGTCTGGATGCAGATGAGCACGTCCTGCGCCTCGGTGTGATCGTGCTCCAGGTAATGGCAGTCGTTCGTGGCGACCAACTGGATGCCCGTGCGCTTGGACAGCGCCGAGACCTTGGCGCGGATCTTCTCCTCGATGTCGATGCCGTGGTTCTGGATCTCGAGGAAGTAGTTGTCCGCGCCGAACATGTCGCGGTACATGCCGGCGGTCTCGAGCGCGGCGTCGTCCTTGTCGGCCAGGAGATCCATGGCGATCTCGCCCTTGGGACAGGCGGACAACGCCAGCAGACCCTCGGCGTGCTGCGAGAGCACCGAGTGATCGACGCGCGGCTTGTAGTAGAAACCCTCGAGGTACGCCAGGCTCGCCAACCGCATGAGGTTCTTGAAGCCACGCTCATCGCGCGCCAGCAGCACCAGATGATGTGCGGTGTCGCCCGGATTGCGGTCAGTGAGCTTGCCGCGCGTGACGTAGGCCTCCATGCCCACGAGCGGCTTGATGCCCGCCTTGCGCGCCTCCTGGTAGAACTCGATCGCGCCGAACATGGCACCGTGATCGGTGAGCGCGAGCGCCGGCATCTCGAGCTGGGCCGCCTTCTTGACCATGGCGGGGATCGGACTCGCCCCGTCGAGGAGCGAGTAGTCGCTATGGTTATGAAGATGGACGAAGTCGGAATGCTTCATGGGCGCGTCCTGCGCGGAGATCGGAAGGGTGTCGAATCAGGGATGCGGACCGGTCGGGGAACCAGGACACCGTGCCGTCGCAGGGGCCGAGGCTAGCACAGGCGGCCCGCCCCCGCCGCAGCCCCGTGGGGCCGCGGCAGGAGCGCTCTGCGGGCTTGTTCAGCGCGCGGCTGCCACCATGAACACGCCGGACTTGACCGTGCGGTTGCCCACCCGATCCTCGGCCTCGACACGCACCGTGTGACGGCCCGCGGCGGGCATGCTGCGCGGCCGCCAACGCAGCACCTTGGCCTCGGAGTCCCACTCGACCGGGACGCGCACCTCATCGATGTAGATGCGGCACTTGCGCGCCACGATGCCGCTCTGGCGGTCGGCGAGCCGAGCCTGGTATGACCAGCGCGAATACGGCCCCGCCGCGCCGCGCGGGCTCGTGGCCAACAGCGTCACCTCGGGCGGCGCGTCATCGCGCAGGATCGCGAACTGTCCGAAGTGCGTGGTCTCGATGCGCAGTGTTCCGCCCACCGTGTCCTTGATCGCATCGTTCCAGTCCCAGCCCTGCCCCTCGTGATCGCGCTGACCGATGCCGGTCCGCGCCGCCGAGACGCCCGGCGGCAACTTGAGCGTGACCCACACGGGCTTCCGCACCGGCAGGTCCGCGGGCTGCACCTCGAGTGCGGCGCGGATCCCGCTCGCTCCAGAGGCCACGGCATCGATCGGCGCCGAGCGCACCATGACCACGCTCTGCTCGTACGCCTGCTCGGGTCCGATCTGCAGCCACGCCCAGTCCTCGAGCTTCGTGACCATGGCGCTGCTCGTGGGCCAGAGCGCGTAGCTGCCGCGATGCCACCACGCCTTGCCGTCGGCCAGCTTGCCCTTGATCCACAGACCATCGGGATCGGGCACGCCGTTCATGAAGAGCACGGCACTCCAGCCGCGGCCATCCCACGACGCCGGCACGCTCGTGCTCGTCTCGGGCCGCGTGCCGCCACGTTCAATACGGACATTGCGCAGGCCATCGGGCGCGCCGGTCACGCGCACGCGCACGCGTTGTTCCGGCAGACACGCGAACTGCCACGCCGGATCCGCGGCCACGGGTGCCGCGGCCGCGCGCTT
>JAIOPA010000224.1 GCA_021414165.1 Candidatus Eiseniibacteriota bacterium | reverse complement strand
ATCTCGGACAACTCGGATGACACGAGCAGCACCGCCAGGCCGGCGTCGCGCGCGGCGAGGATGCGGCGATGGATCGCATCGATCGCGCCCAGGTCCACGCCGCGCGTGGGGTGGGCGGCAATGAGCGCCTTGGCGTCGCGGCCCAGTTCGCGGGCCACCACGAGCTTCTGCTGGTTGCCGCCCGAGAGCCGGCCGGACGGCATGTGCGGATCCGCCGGGCGCACGTCGTGCGAGGCGAGCGGCTCGCGTGCCGCCGCGAACAACGCGGGGCCGCCGAGCCAAGGTCCGTGCGACGCCTCACGCTGGCGGCCGAGCACGAAGTTCTCGGCGGACGTCATCTCGGCCACGAGCCCGCGCTTCAGGCGATCGGCGGGAATGTGCGCCAGTCCCGCCTCGCTGTGTTCGCGCGCTCCAGCGTGCGTCACGTCGTGGCCTGCGATGCGCACCGTGCCGCGCTCGGCCGCGCGCAGGCCCGCCAGGCACTCCACGAACTCGTGCTGGCCGTTGCCCTCGATGCCGGCCACGCCCACGATCTCGCCCGCGCGCACGTGTAGCGACACCTCGTGCACCACGCGGCGGCCATGGCCATTGCCGATGCTCACGCCCACGGCCTCGAGCTGGGCCGCGCCCGGTTCGCGCGCCGCGCGCGCGCCCAGCGGCGCCGGCACGCGGCCCACCATGAGTTCGGCGAGCGATTCGCGCGTGAACTCTGCCGCCGGTCCGCCGCCCACCACGCGACCCGCGCGCAACACCGTGACGCGGTCGGCGAGGGAGGTGACCTCGGCCAGCTTGTGCGTGATGAGCACAATGGCGGTGCCGCCCGCGCGCAACTCGCGCAGAACGGCGAACAGCTCATCGACCTCCTGCGGCGTGAGCACGGCCGTGGGCTCGTCCAGGATGAGCAGGCGCGCGCCGCGATGCAGTGCTTTCAGGATCTCGACGCGCTGCTGCTCGCCCACGCTCAACGTGCGCACACGTGCCTTGGGATCGATCGGCAGCCGGTAGCGCTCGGACAGCTCGCGCACCACGCGCTCGGCGCGCGCCGGGTCGAACGCACCGAAGCGCTCGCGCGGCTCCACGCCCAGCACCACGTTCTCCGCCACCGTGAGCGTGTCCACCAGCATGAAGTGCTGGTGCACCATTCCGAGCCCCAGCTTCATGGCGTCGGTGGGGCTCGCGAGCCGCACCGGCTGGCCATCGACCGAGATCGTGCCCGAGTCCGGCGCGTGCAGGCCGTAGAGCATCTTCATGAGCGTGCTCTTACCCGCACCGTTCTCGCCCACGACCGCATGCACTTCGCCCGCGAACAGGTCGATCGACACCTGATCGTTGGCGAGCACCGTGCCGCAGCGGCGGCACACGTCACGGACGGACACGAGCGGGGCAGACATGAGCGCCCGAGCGTACACGCGCGAGGCACCATGGGTGAAGCACTCGCCCCCGGGGGGGAGTGGGAGTTCCTGCCGTGCGTGGGTTAGGAGGGCTCGGGACGGCCCGCTAGCGCAGCACCACCACCCGCGACCACGACACGAGCCCGCGGTAGGTCATGCGCACGGTGTACACGCCGGGTGCGACCGCGCCCCGGTGGGCCAATGGCTCGGTGTAGCGGCCCGCGGCGAGCCAGCGCTTCTGCGAGGCGATCACGCGGCCGGCCACATCGAGTACATCCAACTGCACGCTGCCGGCCTCGGGGATCTCGATGCGCGCGCTGAACACACCCGTGCTCGGGTTCGGGGTCACGCCCTCGAACGCGAATCCCGGCGGGCTCACGGGCTGCGAGGTGGCCACCGGACTGGCGTAGTTGCCGTACTCGTCGCTCCAGCCGGTGCGATACGCGTACGAATGCCCCGGCGTCACACGCGTATCGACCACGCGCAGCACATGGTCGGCATCGGCGCTGCGGGTCTCGAACGGCTGCCACTCGCCGTCGTCCACGCGGCGCTCGATCGCCCACGAGTCAGCGGCATCTCCCGTGACCGGCCAGGCCACGCTCATGCGGCGCGACTCGGCGGTCACCACCGGCGCGCCGATGCCGCGCTGCAGTCGAGAATCGAAGCCGTTGCACGAGCGCACGGATGCGCCTTCGGGCAGCCCTGCGAACTCCAGTCGCGCACGCGTCGAGGCCGGCAGCA
>JAIOPA010000143.1 GCA_021414165.1 Candidatus Eiseniibacteriota bacterium | reverse complement strand
GCATCGAGTGCGGCGCGCGGTACGTTGGCCATGACGTAGCGCTTGCCGCGTGCGCGCAGCACCGAGTCGAGCGCCAGCACCAGATCGGCCATGGGCTTGCCGCGGCCCGCGCGCATGGCCGCCACGGTCTCGGGCGGCGCGATGAGCCGCGCCGTGCTCTCGAGCAGCGTCTCCACCACGCGCAGGCCGTTCGTGCGCAGTGTGGAGCCGGTGGACGTGATGTCGACCACCACGTCGGCCACGCCCAGGTGCGGCGCGACCTCGGCCGCGCCGGAGAGCGCAATGACCTCGGGCTGCAGTCCACGCGCGCCCCGCAGCTGGCGCGCGATGCGCGGGAACGGCGTGGCCACGCGTGTGCCTGGCGCCAGGTCGGCGAGCACCGTGAGCGGCAGCTCTTCCTTCACCGCCACCACCAGCTTGCATGCGCCGAAGCCCAGATCGAGCGCGGTCTCCAACGTGCGGCCGGACTCGAGCGTGAGATCCCAGCCCGTCACACCGGCATCGGCCGCGCCATCGGCCACGAACTCCGGGATGTCCTGTGCGCGCAGGAACAACGCCTCCATCTCGCCGCCCAGTGACGCGGTGAGCGCGCGATCACCGTGCGAGCGCACCGCGAGCCCGGCGTCGGCGGCGCGAAAGGCAAAACAAAACGGCCCGCTCGGGAGTCCGAACGGGCCGTGGTGACTTGCGATCTGTTGGAAGGGGTTATGAAGCCGTACCCGCCAGCACGCAGCCGCCGCGACCCGTGGGGCCGTGGACGTGATGCGTATGATGATGGCGAAGGACGTGCGTCATGATGCGCTCATGATAGGCAGGGCGTGTGCTGCACCGCAAGCGCGAACGCGGTGTCGCATTGCCGCAACGCACGTGCACCCGCATGAAAACAGCCCGCCGCGTGGGTCGTGAGGAGTGCCGCCCAGCACTCCATCCCACGCGACGGGCTTACTCAAGACCGCGAACTACGATGCGTTCGGCGGCGTGTTGGCCGGCTTGATGAGCTGCCACGAGATGAGCAGCGCGATGCCCACCGCCACCGGGATCGCGCCCACGAGCCACACCTTCTCGCCGTCGGCGCCATCCGCGACGCCATAGAGGAAGATGGCCAGTGCGATGCCCGTGAACAGCGTCACGATGCCGCCGATGAGCAGGCCCTGCGCACGGTGCACCGCCGCCAGATGCGGGTCGGTGTACATGCCCTGATCTCCATACAACAGAGGGCGCTGCAGGCCCGCGATCTTCTCGGGGTCCAGGCCGCGCTCGATGGCGGCGATGCGCTCGCGCTGCACCAGCTCGAACGAACGATGGCGGTGGATCTGCTTCACGATGCCGGCCACGATGCCGCCCATGATGGCGATGATCGGGATCGAGAGCGCCATGAGCGGGGCGAGGTCGCCGGGGTCGAAGTCGAACATGTGGGCCTCCTGGCTGGGGGTGGGGTGTAGTACCGGGTTCGCTGACTTCGACCGGACGACCCCCCGGCCAGGTTTCAGGAGGGGTATCCTGCCCGGTCTGAAACCCACGAAGGGCCTTCACCCGTCATAAGGAGACGATGGCCTTCCCGCCCGGCAGACACCCGGAGGCCGCGAGGATCTGGGACGAGAAGGCGCTCATCGCCCGCGCACAGTCGGGCGACCGGGTGGCGTTCCAGCAGATCGTCGAACGGCATCAGGCGCGTGCCTACACGCTCGCGCTACGGATCCTGCGCGCTTCCTCGGATGCCGAGGAGGTGGCGCAGGATGCGTTCGTGCGGGTATGGACCGCACTCCCGGGGTTCCGGGGCGAATCGAGTTTCGCGACGTGGTTGTACCGGATCGTGGCGCGGCGGGCGTTCGACCGTGCGGCGGTCTTGAAGAACCGGCGGGCCCGCGAGCACGCCACCGACACCTTGCCCGAGGCACCGGCACCGCCAGCGGCCGACGACGACACGCTGCGGGCCACGCGGTTGCAGCAGATGATCGAACAGCTGAGTCCCGCGCAGCGTGCGGCGGTCACGCTGTTCTACTATGAAGGGCGTTCCGTGGAGCAGGTGGCCGCGCAGTTGGCCATGCCGGAGAACACCGTGAAGACGCATCTCTCGCGAGCGCGCGCTGCGCTGCGGGAGTCCTGGACGAGTGCCATGGGGGACGACGCGTGAACTGCGTGCAACTGGAACGCTGGCTCGACGAGGGCGACGTGGCGCAGGTGCCCGCCGAGGTGGCGGAGCATGCCGGCTCGTGCGCGCGCTGTGCGCGTGCGCTCGCGGCCGCACGCTCGCTCGAGTCCGCGCTGGCCACGCACTTCTCGTCCGAGCCCGCGGCCACGCCCGCGCAGTTCACGGCGCGCGTGCTCGACCGCATCGATGCGCTCGAGGCCAAGCGTTCGCGGGTGCCGTTCGTGAGCGACGCGCTGCCGTGGTGGGTGCGCGTGGCCACCGAGCCCAGCGTGATCGGCGCCACCGTCATCGTGGCCGCGTTGCTCTGGCAGGGCGACACCATCCTGAGCTTCACGCGCGCGGGGATCACTCGCGCGGCGGCGGCTCCGCTGGCCGCACCGCTGGCCGCGCAACCCATCGCCTCCGGGCTCGACGCGCTCTGGAGCGCGTTCAAGCCGCTTCCGGGCGCCGACTGGACCGTGGCGATCGCGTTCGCCGTGGGGCTCGCGCCGTTGTTCGCGCTGGCCGGTTGGGCACTGTGGCGCGCGGGCGAACGGTTGAGCGGCGGCACGCACACCGCAGCGTAGCCGGACACGCGTGTTAGGTTGAACGCGACCGCGGATCACCCGCGTTCGCCTGGAGCCTTCATGCCGCCGCGTCCGCTGCACGACGACGAATCGCTGGCCGCACTGCTCATGCAGTTGGTCGACACCAAGAGCGTGTCGCGCCGCGAGCGCGCGATCTCGGACCTGATCGCGCAGCGTCTGCTCGACCAGGGTACGGGCGGCATCACGCGCATCCGCCGTTCGGTCATCTGGCGCGGCGCACAGCGCGGCCGGCCACTGCTGGTGTTGGCGGGCCACATCGACACCGTGCGCGCGCAGAAGAATGCGTTCGCCACGCGCGACGGTGATCGCATCTCGGGGCTGGGCGCGAGCGACATGAAGGGCGGCGTGGCCGTGATGCTGGCGCTACTCGACTCGCTCGATGCCGACACGTCGCGGTTCGATCTGGCGTTCGTGTTCTACGACTGCGAAGAAGGCCCGGCGATGAAGAACGGTCTCAAGCGCGTCATGCGCGACGAGACCTGGTTGCGCAGCGCGCGGCTCGCGATCGTGCTGGAGCCCACCGACCTGCGCGTGGAGTTGGGCTGCGTGGGTTCGGTGAATCTCGAGGTGCGCGTGCCGGGCGTGAGCGCGCATGCCGCGCGGCCATGGACCGGTGTGAACGCGGTACGCGCGGGTGCGGCGTGGCTCGATCAAGTGTCGCGCGTGCCCACGAGAACCGTGCAGGTGGACGGCCTGGAGTTCCACGAGACGCTCGAGATCACGCGGCTGCGTGCCGGTGGCGCGCGCAACATCCTGCCCGATGAGATGCTCGTGAATCTGAATCATCGCTTCCCGCCCGATCGCACGATCGAGCAGGCGAGCGAGTGGATGCAGCGCCAGGTGCCCGAGGGTTTCCGGGCGCGCGTGCGCAGTGCCTCGCCGCCCGGCCGCGTGTGCGCCGACGACGAGCTGGTGCGTGACTTCGTGCAATCGAGTGGCGCCGAGGTGGCGGGCAAGCAGGGCTGGACCGACGTGGCGCGCTTCACCGATCACGGGGTGGCCGCGTTCAACTACGGGCCCGGGCTCACCGAGCAGTGCCATCGCGCCGACGAGTACGCCAGCGTGGCCCACCTGGGAGTGGCCTACCGCCACCTGCTGCACTGGCTGCAGCCGGCCTGAACCCCCCCGGGCACGTGCATCCTGCCCGTTCCGGCGTGGGCTTCACCGAGTCCGGACCGCGTTTCACGCGGTTCTGACGGTTCGGCATCAGGCTCGGTGTAGTCTCATGGGATATGTCGGCCCCCGGCACGCCCAATCGCCTCGCGCGCGAGAAGAGCCCGTACCTTCTGCAGCACGCCATGAACCCCGTGGACTGGTATCCGTGGGGTGACGAGGCGTTCGCGCGCGCACGCACCGAGGACAAGCCGATCCTGCTCTCGATCGGTTACTCCACGTGTCACTGGTGCCATGTCATGGAGCGCGAGTCGTTCGAGTCGCCCC
>JAIOPA010000142.1 GCA_021414165.1 Candidatus Eiseniibacteriota bacterium | reverse complement strand
GGATCGGCCATCACTCCGTGACGCAGGAACTGCAGCGACGACTCGAGGCCCTGTGGGGGCTCGAGCGTCGCCACCCCAAGCTTGGGCTCGAAGGTACGCGTGCATTGCTCGCGGGCCTTGGGCATCCCGAGGCGCGTTTCGCGTCCGTCCATGTGGCGGGCACGAACGGCAAGGGCAGCGTGTGCGCGCTCATCGAACGCGTGCTGCGCGCTACGGGGCTCCGCACCGGCCTCTACACGTCGCCGCACCTGGTCGACTTCCGTGAGCGCATCCGCGTCGATGGCCGCTGGGCGTCCGAGGGCGCGCTCGGCGAACGGCTCGCCGTGCTCGGGTCGCTGCCCGCGGCCTCCGGCGCCACGTTCTTCGAGGTCGCCACGGCGCTCGCGTTCGATCACTTCGCGCGCGAGAAGGCCGACTGGGCGGTGGTCGAGGTCGGCCTCGGAGGCCGGCTCGATTCCACCAACGTGCTCAACCCGAATGTGTGCGCGATCACCTCGATCGGGCTCGATCATTCCGAGTTGCTGGGCGACTCGCACACGGCCATCGCCGGCGAGAAGGCGGGCATCCTCAAAGAGGGCGTGCCGGCCGTGACGGCCGTCGATCACGACGCGGCCGCTGCGGTCATTGCGCACGTCGCCGCCCAGGTGGGCGCGCCGCTTCATGTCGCGCGCGATGTGGCCGATGCCCATGTCGTGGCCAAGGGCACGTGGGGTACGCGATTGCAGGTCGAATGTGAGCCGTGGGGACGCATGCAGTTGCAGATGCGTCTGCACGGCTCGCATCAGCGTGACAATGCGCGCACCGCACTCGCCGTGCTGGCGCTGCTCGCGCGGCAGGGGCTCAAGATCGAGCGCGAGGCCGTGAGAGCCGGGTTCGCCGAGGCGCGTTGGCCCGGGCGGCTCGAGGCGTGCCCGGCCGAGCCGCGGCTCTGGTGGGACGGCGCGCATAATCTCGACGGCATGCGCCGGTTGGCCAGCTCGTGGACCGACGACCTGGGCTTCGAGCCGCCGGTGGCCGTGGTGTTCGCCGCCGGCAACGACAAAGATGTACACGGCATGCTGACGCGTCTGCACGCGTTCGCGCCGGAGGCCGCGCTGTTCGCCGCGCGCACCGGTAACGAGCGCGCGCGCAGTTCGGCCGATCTGGCCGAGCATGCGCAGCGCGCCGGCTTCGCCGCCGAGGCGTTCCCCGACGTGACCCGTGCGATCGACGCTGCATTCACCCGCTTCGAGCGCGGCCGCGTGCTGTTGTGCGGCTCGTTGTTCGCGGTGGGCGAGGCCATGCAGGCGTTCGGTGGCGCACCGGGGGAACAGTCATGAAGCTGCGCCGCCTAGTCGCTTCCTCGGTACTGGCATTGCTCGCGTGCGTGTGCGCCGCCGCGTTGTTCGCGCCCGCGCCTGCCGCCGCGTGGGGCCGCAAGCCGAAGCGCATGAAGCCCGACACCTCGCAGGTCGTGCTGCCGCCCGACAGCACCAAGCACGCGATCGCGCCGGTCGAGTCCTACGACTCGCTGCGCACCGAGCTGCCCGATGCCGACGCGGCGGCCGACAGCGCCGAGGCCGCACCACGCACGCCCACGTTCGTCACGCCGGTCGATTCGCTTAAAGCTCTTGGCTTCAAGCCGGACTCCTCGGGGGCGATCCTCACGCGCGTGGTGCCCACCGCCAAGAAGGCCAAGGCGCCGCCGGATCCGCCGTATCGCATTGAAGCCGATCGCATGAGCGGTGGCCGCGGGCCCACCGGCGACGTGCTGTTCCTGGAGCAGGTGCACATCACGCGCGGCCGAACCAAGCTGTCGGCCGATCGTGGCCGCTACGAGCGCGCCACCGGCATGGTGTTCGTGGAGGGCAAGGTCCGCGTGCGCGACTCGAGCGCCACGGTCACCTGCGACGAGGCGTCGTTCTCGGAGACGCAGGACCGCCTGGATCTTAAAGGCAACGTGGTCGTGGTCGATCGCAACGCCACGCTCAAGGCACCCTATGGCTGGTACGACCGCAAGCTCGGGCTGGCGCAGCTCATGGGCGGCGTGCAAGGCCAGGAGAAGAAGCAGCGCCTCGTGGCGAACGAGGCGTACTACGACCGCGACTCCATGCTCGTGAAGGCGCGTGGCGACGTGGTCGGCTTTGATGACGAGAACAAGACGCAGTTGGAAGCGCAGGCGGTGGACTTCAATCGCGCCACCAAGGTGGCTGTGGCCACCGGGCAGCCGTTGCTGCGCAGCAAGGACGACGACGGCAAGGAGACGCTGCTGCGCGCGCACATGCTGCGCGTGAACTCCGAGACCAAGCTGGCCGAGGCCATGGACTCCGTGACCGTGGAGCGCGATACGCTGCGCGCCTCGGCGCAGTACGCGCGGTTCGATGACCGCACCGGCCAGGGCATCCTGCTGGGTTCGCCGCGCGCGTGGGACGGCGAGACGGTCATGGCCGGCGACACCATCGAGACCTACACCGTGGCGCGCAAGCTCGATCGCCTGCTCGTGCGCAGCAACGCGTCCATCGACTATGCCGCCAACCGCGAAGGCAGCCGCGGCGAGACCAGCAAGCTCTCCGGCGCGCAGGTCGAGATGTTCCTGAGCGGCTCTCGTATCGACAGCCTCATGGCCACGGGGGCGGCGCGCAACGAGTACGCGTCGGCACCCAAGGACGGCAAGACCGCCGAGACCAATGCCGCCAAGGGCGACACGATCCTGGTGTTCTTCAAGGACAAGAAGATAGATCGCGCGCGCGTGCTGGGCGGTGCCTCGGGCGAGTACCGCCCGCCGGTCGCTGTGGACGATACGTCAGGCGCGCGCATGGAGCGGGTGCAGTACGAAGGCAAGCGCATCGACTTCGTGATCCCCAAGAACCAGATCGTGCTCGATGGCGACGCCCAGCTGGAGTACCGCGAGCTCAAGCTGCGCGCCCGTAAAGTCGCGTTCGATTCGCAGAAGAACACACTCGTGGCCGAGGGCCAGCCGCAGTTGCTCGAGAAGGGCGATCAGGTCGATGGCCAGCTCATGACCTACGACATGGAGCGCAAGGTCGGCACCATCTACAAGGCCACCACCGCGTACGAGCGCGGGCTCTATCACGGCGAACAGATCCGCAAGGTGAACGACAAAGAACTCGACGTGCTGGGCGGCTCCTACAGCACGTGTGATCTGGCCGAGCCGCATTATCACTTCTCGGCCAAGTACATGAAGATCTATCTCAAGGACAAGCTGGTCGCGAAGCCGGTCGTGTTCTACATCCGCAACGTGCCCATCCTGGCGCTGCCGTTCTATGTGTTCCCGATCAAGCCGGGCCGTCACTCGGGGTTCCTGTTCCCGCAGTTCGAGTTCGGGTTCAGCAACCGCAACGGCCAGTTCCTGCGCAACGCCGGCTACTACTGGGCGCCCAACGAGTACTTCGATTTCACGGGCTCGGGCGACTACTACCAGGCCGATCCTGCGTGGCAGCTGCACGGTGAACTCAACTACAAGCTGCTCTACCGCTTCGATGGCCGCGCCGACTTCCGGTTCAACCACAACGACTTCACCGGCAGCGACGACTACACGTTCTCGGGTTCGCACGCTCAGAGCTTTGGCCAGCGCACGCGGTTGTCGGCGCTCGCCAACTTCACGTCGAGCGCGGAGTTCAACAACAGCGGCCAGGCGGGCAACGGTGAGCGGCGCTTCGACCGGTTCATGAACTCGAACCTGCAGCTCACGCACTACGCCGAATGGATCTCGCTCTCTGCGGTGGTCGATCGTAGCGAGGACCTGAACGCCGAGGACGACCTGCGTAACCCCGACGGCTCGTTGAAAGTCGTGGGCACGCGCAGTAACTCCGGCCTCACCATGCGTGAGCCGAGCTTGTCCGTGACGTTGCCCACGCGCACGCTCGGTTCGTATGGCTTCATCAAGGACAGCAAGCTCGGTAAGGCGCTCAATAGCACGTACCTGTCGCTGTCAGGCCGCTATCTGGGCTATCGCACCGAGCGGAAGTTCGTCGATGGCATCTTCGATACGTCGAACGTCCTGGTCGGCAGCAGGATCGCCACCGAGCGCACGGTGCGCCGCGCAGGCGCGTCCACGTTCGGGCTGCAGGACTCGCGGAGGTTGTTCGGTTGGGTCAACTTCTCGCCGCAGATCTCGGGGCAGGCCGTGGTGTTCGATCGCGATGAGCAGGGCAAGAAGCTCGCGCCCGCGGCCACGTGGCAGTCGAGCGCGGGGCTCTCGACCACGCTCTACAAGACACTGCCCACGCCGGTCTCCGCGCTGGCATTGCGCCATGTGGTGAGCCCGCAGGCCACGATCAGCTACACGCCCGACTTCCCGGATCTGCAGTACCGCGACGCGAATGGCTTCCTGCGGCCGCGCTTCGTGGGCTTTGGCGATATCGGTATCTCGGGCGGCCGCCGCTCGGTGTTCGGCTCGTTCGTGCTGGACCAGCGCCTGCAGGCCAAGTACACGCGCGGCGATAAGGTCACGCGACTCGACAACCTGCTGTCGTGGACCACGTCGGGCTCGTACGACTTCCTGTGGCGTGAGAACGGCCGCAAGCACGGCTTGCTGCCGCTCTCCGCAGGCTTCCGCGTGCAGCCGCCC
>JAIOPA010000153.1 GCA_021414165.1 Candidatus Eiseniibacteriota bacterium | reverse complement strand
GTGGGTGCGCTGGTCGACACGAAGCTGCCGCTCGCCATGCGATCGACGCGATCCGCGAGCGACGGCGGCGTGGCCTCCTCGCGGCGGCGGATCTCGAAGTCGCCGTTCAGGCGAATGGAGATGTCGCGCAGCCGGTCGATGGCCTGTGCGGCACGCGCACGCAGCGCCACGGCCTCGGCCGAGGGCGCATCGTCGAGTGCCTTCTTCAACAGTGCCGCGGTCTGCTGCGCGTCACCCAGCACGCGCTGCGTGCCCATGGTCGAGCGCACGAGCGCCGAGGCCTGCTCCTGGAACGCCGCCAGTGCGGCACGGTCGGCGGCCGGCAGCGTGGCGTTGCCAAGCGCCTTCACCTCGAACGACTGCGGCTCGCCCAACTCTGCCACTTCACCGCGCACGCGGCTCGCCATGCGCACCGTGTAACGGCCCGGTGCGACCAGCGGACCACCGCTCGCATCCTCGAAGTCGCCACGCGTGCGCGCCTCGAGCGAGGCCGGCGACGGATCCGGCCGGCGGAAGTCCCACGTCACGGTGTGCACGCCCGCACCGGCCGAGCCGTTCAAGCGGCGCACCACGCGGCCCGCGGCATCGCTCACCGTGAGCACCACCGTGGGCGCTTCCTCGCGGTCCTCGGCGCGCAGGCTGTCCCACGCCGGATAGAACGTGTCACCGCCCGCCTTGGCGAGTTCCTTCTCCTTGGCGCGGCGCTGCTCCTTGAGCGACTTCCAGCCGTCCTTCAGGTAGTACGTGAACGAGGCGCCGACCGGCGGGTTCTCGCCCACGAAGAAGCGCGCACCCTGCTCGGCCTTGCCCGAGCCACCCATGGGCGAGGCCGGCACGAACAACAGGGCATCGCGCACCGGCAGCAGCGTGGCCTTGGCCGCGAGTGCCGCGTCGCTGGCCAGCGCGCGCAGCGTGGCGAGGTCGTCCAGGATGTAGAAGCCGCGGCTGAACGAGCACACGACCAGCGCGTCATCGCGGCGCTGGATCGCCAGGTCGCGCACGCACTGCACGGGCATGCCACCCTTCAACTCCACCCAGCGCGAGCCCCCATCGGGCGTGAAGAACACGCCGAACTCGGTGCCCACGAACAGCATGCCGGCGTTCTTCGAGTCCTGCACGAACGCGTACACGGAGCCGTTCTTGGGCAGGTCGCCCGAGATGTTCGTCCACGTCTTGCCGAGGTCGGTGCTCTTGAGCACGTAGGGCGTGAAGTCGCCCATCTTGTGGCGGTCGAACGTGGCGTACACGGTGTTCTTGTCGAACCGCGACGGCACGACGCGCGAGACATAAGCGTACTCGCCGACGCCCGGGAACGTGTCGATCTTGCGCCAGTGTGCGCCGCCGTCCTCGCTGATCTGCACCAGACCGTCGTCGGTGCCCGCGAACAGCAGGCCTTCCTGCAGCGTCGACTCGTCCAGCCACACGATGTTGCCGTAGATGCTCGTGGAGGCGTTCTTGGCCACCGCGTCCACGCTCTGCACGCGGCCCATGACCTTGAGCTTGTTGCGGTCGATCTGGCGCGTGAGGTCGCCGCTCACGGCCGTCCACGTGTCGCCGCGGTCGTCACTCTTGTACACGCGCTGCGAGGCGAAGTAGAGCCGCGTGTGCGAGTGCGGCGAGATGATGAGCGGGCTGTCCCAGTTCCAGCGGCTGCCGGGCTCGCCAGGCTCGGGCTGCGGCTGGATCTCCATGCGCTCGCCGCTCTTGCGATCGAAGCGATACAACTCGCCGTGCTGGTACTGGCCGTACACGATGTTCGGGTCGGTGGGATCGACGCGCGGCTGGAAGCCGTCGCCGCCGACCACGAACCACCAGTCGGAGTTGCGGATGCCATGGTCGTTGTTCGTGCGCGACGGTCCGCCCCACGTCTGGTTGTCCTGCGTGCCGCCGTACACGTTGTAGAACGGCAGGTCGTTGTCGACCTCGACCTTGTAGAACTGCGTGATCGGCAGGTGCGGGAAGAAGTTCCAGGTCGCGCAGCGGTCGAAGCTCTCGTACAGCCCACCGTCGCAGCCCACCAGCAGGTGGCGCGAGTCATCGGGGTCGACCCACACGACGTGGTTGTCGACGTGCTTGTTGGCCTCGCCCGCGCGCTTCCACGTGCGGCCGCCGTCATCCGAGGCCTGCAGGAACGTGTCGATCTGGTACAGCCGGCCCTTGTCGCTCGGGTCCTCGAACAGTTCCTGGTAGTACTGCGGGCTCGACGAGATCTGGCCGTTCAGCTTGCTCCAGTTCGCACCGCCGTCCTCGGAGCGATAGGTGCCGCGGTGATCCGCCGAGGCCTCGATCGTGGCCACGATCACATGGCGCTCGGTCGAGGGCACCACGATGCCGATGCGGCCCATGTCGCCACCCGGCAGGCCGTTCTTGAGCCGGGTCCACGTCTCGCCATCGTCGGTGCTCTTCCAGATGCCCGAGCCCGGGCCGCCATCGATGAGCGTCCACACCTTGCGGTGGCGCTGATACGTCGTGGCGTAGAGCGTGTGGACGTCATGCGGATCCAGGTGCACCTCGCCCGCGCCGGTCCACTCATCGACCTTCAACACCTGCTTCCATGTCTTGCCACCGTCGATCGTCTTGTACACGCCACGGTCGCCGCCCGCCGCCCACAGCGGACCCTGTGCGGCCACCCACACGATGTCCGGGTTCTTGGGGTGCACGACGATGCGGCCGATGTGCTCGCTCGCCTTGAGCCCCATGTTCGTCCAGTTCTTGCCGCCATCGTCCGAGCGGTACACGCCATCGCCCCAACCCACGCTGCGCTGGCTGTTGTTCTCGCCCGAGCCCACCCACACGGTGAGCGGGCGCGACGGCGCCAGCGTCACGCAGCCGATGCTCGAGGTGCCCTGCTCGTCGAAGATGGGCTCGAACGTCGTGCCCGCGTTGGTCGTCTTCCACACGCCGCCGTAGGCCGCCG
>JAIOPA010000152.1 GCA_021414165.1 Candidatus Eiseniibacteriota bacterium | reverse complement strand
CGGCATCGGCGCGGCGGCCGCGGCGTACTTCCTGTCGGAACTCCTGAAGATGTGCACCACGGCCAAGCTGGGCGAGTGGCGCATGAAGCGCGTCGAACCCACGCCGCGCAACCTGCCGCTGCGGCCTTCGCGCTGCGAGCGGTTGATCGGCATCGCCATCGGAGCCGGCCGTTGCGCCGACCTGCTCGAGGGCCTGGAGTTCAAGGTGCAGCGCGCGGACACGCTCACCGTGACCGTGCCCACGCGGCGTCTAGACGTGTCGCTCGAGGACGACCTGGTCGAGGAGGTGGCGCGCTCGAACGGCTACGACAAGATCCCCGAGGCACCGCTCGAATCGGGTGGCGCCTACGCCACGCGCAACCCGCGTGAGCGCGTGGTGCGCCGTGCGCGCGAGGCCATGCTCGGCCTGGGCTTCCACGAGGCGTGGTGTGGTTCGTTGGTCTCCGAGGCCGAGGCCGTGGCCACGGCCAAGCTCCTGGGCGACGACCCGGCGCACATCGTGCGCTTGGCGAATCCCATGTCGCGCGAGTCCGAGGTGCTGCGGCCGAACCTGCTGCCGGGCCTCTTGCGCGCAGTCGCGTTGAACCAGCGCCAGGGTGCCGCGAGCATGCGGTTGTTCGAGGTCGGCGTGGGCTTCGTGGCGCAGGCGGGAGAGAAGCTGCCCAAGGAATCGCTCATGGTGGCGGCGGTGATCGCCGGGCCGCGGTTCGTGCACACGCACGACCTGGTGCCCACCAAGCCCGAGGGCGCCTACGACCCTCGAGGCGAGGTCGATTTCCTGGACGCCAAGGGGCTGTTCGAGGCCTGGCTGGCCGAGTTGCGCGTTGACTCACCCCAGTGGCGAGCCTATGCTGCCGACGGCTGGAAATCCGGTGCCAGTGCGGAAGTTGCGGTCGGGACTTCACGCATTGCATGGGCCGGGAGACTGGCGCAGGACCTGCTCCGGTCGTGGGAGATCGAGACCAGCGTCCACGTGTTCGTGGCGTTGCTCGACCCGCTGTCCGAGGCGGCCTCCGCGGTGGTCCGTGCCCGTGTCCCCGGACGCTTCCCGCCCGTACGCCGTGACCTCGCGTTCTTCGTGCCGCGGGCCACGACGCACGCCCAGATCGAACAGGCACTCGCCGCTTCTGCGGGCGATCTGCTGCGCTCGATCGAGTTGTTCGATGTCTACGAAGGTCCCGGCACCCCGGCGGGCATGAAGAGCCTCGCGTACGCCCTGCAGTTCCAGCACGCAGAGCGCACGCTCGCCGAAGCCGAGGTCACAGAACTGCAGTCGCGCATGGTGACCGCTGTCACGCAAGGATGCGGCGGTCTTTTGAGGGAGCGTTCATGAACGACACCGCCGTGGTCACCACCGATCTCGATCGTCTTGCCGAGCGCGTCGAACGCGCGGCCGCACTCGTCACCGACCTGCGCAGCAAGAACGTGCAGTTGGAGTCGCGCGCCAATCAGTTCGAGGCGCAGGCCAAGGAGCTCGAGGCCAAGCGCGCGCAGTTCGAGGCGCAGGCCACGCAGCTCACGGCGCAGAACGCCCAGCTGCAGACCAAGATCAACGAACTGCAGACGCAGTCGGGCCAGCTCTCGACCAAGACCGATGAGTTCGAGAAGCAGCTGTCGCTGTTGGGCCAGCAGCGCGACGCGCTCGAGAAGAAGTTGGAAGAGACGCATACCAAGCTGCAGGGCAACGACCCGACCGCCGTGCTGGGCGAACTCGCCGCGCTCAAGAAGGAGCAGCGCGAGTGGCTCAACGAGCGCAAGGAAGTGGCCGCACGGATCGAGGCGATCTCGGCGAAGCTCGAGCGCATCGAGTAGCACCCGTGCTCGCGGCGCTGCGCAAGCGGCCCTCCGCGGACACGGTCTGACCGAAGCACACCAACGCAGAGAGAAGCGGCGGGAGGAACACAGCGATGGAAGCCACCTCGGACTCCGCCACGGGCAACCCGCGCGACGGCAAGAACGTCGTGCAGGTGCAGATCCTCGGGCACCAACTCACCATTCGCGGCGAAGCCGGCCAGGATTACATCCTGGACGTGGCTCAGTACGTGGATAAGAAGATGCGTGAAGTGACCGAGAAGCTTCCCGTGGCCTCCATGTCCAAAGTGGCGATCCTGGCTTCGCTCCACATCGCCGATGAATTGTTCAAGGAACGCGCCAACAAGGACCGCGTGGGGACCGATGTGAACGACCGGGCGGCCGAGCTGGCTCGCCGTCTGGACGAAGTGCTCGGCGAGGTGAGCTAGCCGCAGGGCACAGGTCGCACGCGCGCATGAGGCGCGCACCGGACTCTTCCGCCATCCCTGCCGCGCCGCCGCGACCGCACTGCACGTGCGGCCCGGGGGATCCCGCGACGGGGTCTTCTCCCTGCTGTACGGACCCCATGGCGGGGGACCGGGGAGAAGTCCCATATGCCGTTCGGAGTCTGGATCGCCCTCATCGTGGGCGGGCTGCTGGCGGGCTTCGGCCTGGGCTGGTTCGTCCGTTCGCAGCTGGGCAAGGCCCGCCTGCGGAGCGCCGAGCAACGCGCCCAGGCCGTGCTCACCGAGGCCCGCCGCGACGCCGATGCGTTCAAGCGCGACGCCGTGCTCGCAGGCCGTGAAGAAGCCCTGAGCATGAAGCAGGACGTCGAGCGCGAGATGCTGCACAACCGCAACGCCCAGCTCGAGACCGAGCGAGCCTTCCAGCAGAAGGAGGCGGCGTTCAACCGGCGCGTGGAGCTGATCGACAAGAAGGAGCGCGACCTTAAAGTGCTCGAGGGCGAGGTCGCGGTGCGCGAGAGCGCGATCGAGGCCCGCAAGGCCGAGGTCGAGGG
>JAIOPA010000148.1 GCA_021414165.1 Candidatus Eiseniibacteriota bacterium | reverse complement strand
CGCTGTGGGTGAGCGACCGGCTGCGCGCGCTGCAGTCCGGCAGCCTGCACCTGTACCTGGGCTATCTGCTCGCCACGCTGGTGGCGCTGCTGTTGTGGGGGCGGTAGCGATGTTGATCGTGCTCCAGACCGTGCTGCTCGTGCTGCTCGCACCCCTGTGGAGCGGGTTCGTGGGTGTGCTGCGCGCGCGGCTGCAGCGCCGGCGCGGTGCACCGGTGCATCAGCGCTGGTTGGACCTCGTGAAGCTGGCTGGCAAGGAGACCATCGTCACCGAGGACGGCTCACCGTTGGCGCACATCGCGCCCTACGCGGTGCTGGCGGCTTCATTGGTGATCGCTGCGCTCACGCCGGTGCTGGTCACGCAGGATGGTCTGGGCTTCGCGGGTGACCTGGTCATGGTGGTGGCGTTGTTCGCGGTGGTGCGCGTGCTCATGGCGCTACTGTCGCTGGAGTGCGGCACCACATTCGGCGGCATGGCGTCGTCGCGACACCTCATGCTGTCCGCCTTGGGCGAACCCGCGCTCATCATGAGCGTGTTCACGCTCGCCATTGGCGCAGGCAGCACGCAGCTCTCGCGCATCTCGGCGTCCGTGGCCGCTGCGCCCGGCGAGTGGCTGTCGCCCGCGCACCTGTTGGCGCTGTCGGCCATGTGGCTCGTGGTCATGGCCGAGATCGGCCGCGTGCCGGTGGACAACCCGGTCACGCACCTCGAACTCACCATGGTGCACGAAGGCCTGCTGCTCGATGTGTCGGGCCGCCATCTGGCCATGCTCGAATGGGCCGCGCACGTGCGCACGCTGGTGCTGCTCACGTTGGTGGCCAACCTGTTCGTGCCCTGGGGCGTGGCGGGCACGATCACGTGGGCCACGCTCGGGCTGTCGCTCGCCGCATGGCTCGCCAAGCTCGTGGTGTTCGCATCGGTCGTGGCGGTCACGGAGTCGGTCACCGCGCGCATGCGGTTGTTCCGGGTCCCGGAGTTCCTGGGCATGGCGTTCCTGTTGGCACTCCTGGCGCTGTCCACCGATTCATTGCTGCGCGGATGAACCTGCTCCCGGGCTGGCTCCCGCACTCGAACACGGTGAACCTGCTGGCCGGAGGCTTCCTGCTCTCCGGGCTCCTGGTGGTCACGCGCCGCCGGCCGCTCGAGGTGGTGGGCGCACTGCGCGTGAACGCCATCGCGCTCGCGTTGATCGCGCTCACGGTGTCGCTGGCCACGGGCGCGTGGCACATCGCGCTGGCCGCGCTCTTGGCATTCGTGGTCAAGGCTGGCGTCATTCCCGCGCTGCTCGAGACGCGCGCGCGCCGCATGAGCGGCGAGGTGCGTTCGTACGTGAACCTGCCCACGGGCGCGCTCATCTGCGGCGCACTGGTGGTGGTGGCGTTCAGCCAGACGCGCGAGCTGTTCGGTTCGCGCAGCGACATCCTGGCGGCCTGCTTGCCGATCTCGGTCGCGGTCACGCTCATCGGATTGTTCGTCATGGTCACGCGGCGCCAGGCGCTCATGCAGGTGGTGGGACTGGTGCTCCTGGAGAACGCCATCTTCCTGGCGGCCGTGTCGCTCACCTATGGCATGCCGCTGGTGGTCGAGGCCGGCGTGCTCATGGACCTCATGGCCGGCGTGGCGCTGCTGGGCCTGTTCGTGCAGCGCATCGACGAAGCACTCGGGCAGGGCGACGGTGACGCCACGTCACTCAAGGGGCTCAAGGGCTGATGCCATACGTGCTGAGTGTGGTGCTCGCCCCTGTGATCGCCGGCCTGGCGTGCCTGTGGCTGAGCAAGTCGCCGCATCTGTCGCGCGTGGCGCTGGGCGGTGCCATCGCCACGTTCCTGGCGGCACTGGTCTACGCGTGGCGCGTGGTGGATGGCGGCGCGTTCGTGGCCGTGGGCGGCTGGTTGCACGGCGATGGCCTGGCCGCGCTGGTCGTGCTGGTGTGCGGCATCGCCACGTTGGCGGTCACGGCCTATGGCCGCGAGTACATGGCGGTGCTACCGGGACTCGAAGTGGGCGATGCGGGCTGGGCGCCGGGCCGCTGGGAGGCCATCGTGTTCGGGCTCTGCGCGTGCACGTTGCTGTCGGCGGTCGCCAACAACCTGGGCCTGCTGTGGGTTGCCCTCGAGGGCGCCACGCTCGCCTCGGCGGTGCTGGTGGGCTACTACAAGCGCGCCGACGCGCTGGAAGCTGCGTGGAAGTACCTGGTGCTGTGCTCGGTCGGTGTGGCGCTGGAGTTGTTCGCGACCGTGCTCCTTTACTACTCGAGCGTCACGCTGTTCGGCGAGAGCGGCGTGGGCCTGCAGTGGGCCGCGCTGCGCAGCGTGGCCACGCAGTTGGAGCCGCGGTTCGTGAAGCTGGCGTTCCTGTTCGCGTTGGTGGGCTACGGCACCAAGATCGGTCTGGCACCCATGCACTCGTGGGTGCCCGACGCCTACAGCCGCTCCCCCGCGCCGGCCTCGGCCATGCTGGCCACCGCACTGTCGGCCGCGGGCGTGGCCGCGCTGCTGCGGTTCTTCGCCATCGCGCGCGCCGCACTCGGGCCCGCGTGGCCCGAGCACCTGCTGGCGTTGTTCGGCGCGTTCTCCATGCTGCTCGCGGTGCCGTTCCTGTTGTCGCAGGGCGAGTACAAGCGGCTGCTGGCGTGGTCGGGTGTAAAGCACACGGGGTTCGTGATCCTGGCCGTGGGCCTGGGCACGCCGCTCGCGTTGTTCGGCGGGCT
>JAIOPA010000147.1 GCA_021414165.1 Candidatus Eiseniibacteriota bacterium | reverse complement strand
CGTCTCCGTGCATCCGCATTCCCTCGAACTCCTCGAATTCCCGCGCGTCACGGCGGCGCTGAGCACGCGCGCCACGAGTCCGCGCGCGCGCGCAGCGCTCGGTGCGGCGATGCCGATCGCCGATCCGGCGCTACGGAACGAGGCGTGCGAGCGCATGAGCGAGGCGATCCGCCGCCAGCGTGAGCCCGAGCCGTGGTGCTTCGCCGCGCCGAGCGCGTTGAGCGAGATCTTCGAGGACGACGCCCGCGACGCACTCGATCCCGAGTTGTTCGCGATCGTCGCCGACTGGCTCACCGCCGGTGAACGCACGCGCGCCGCATGGCAGGAGAACGCGCGGCGCCAGCGCTTCCCCAGGCTCACCGCACAGGTGGACGAACTACCGGTGCTCACCGTGCTGCGCGATCGCATCGCGGCCACGATCGATGCCGATGGCCGCGTGCGCGATGATGCGTCGCCGGCCTTGGCGCGCGCGCGCCGTGGCGTGCACGACGGTGAGCGCACGCTGCATCGCCAGCTCGAGCGCTGGGCCGCCGGGCACGGTGCGGGCAGCTATGTGACGCGCTTCGCCGATCGCTTCGTGGCGCTGGTGCCCGCGGCCGGCTTCGTGCGCAAGCAGGGCATCGTGCATGACACCTCGAACAGTGGGCAGTCGTTGTTCGTGGAACCGCTCGAGGTCTGCGAGGCCAACAACCGTTTGCTCGAGATGCGCGCCGACGCGCTCGCCGAGGAGCGCCGCATCCTGCGCGAGTTGGCCGCCGCGGTGTTCGGCTCCGCACCCGCGTTGCTGGCGCTCGAGGACACGCTCGCGGCTCTCGATGCGCTGCGCGCGGCCGCGGTGTGGGCCGTGGAGTTCGGGGGGCTCGCGCTCACGCCGGGCGGCACGCGACTGCGATTGCGCAGCGCGCGTCATCCCATCCTGGCCATGGGCGAGCGTGCGGCGTCGGTCGTGCCGCTCGATCTGGAGCTTGGCGACGAGGGCCGCCTGCTGCTCGTGTCGGGCCCCAACATGGGCGGCAAGACCGTGCTGCTCAAGACCGTGGGCCTTGCGGTCGCGCTCGCGCATGCGGGGCTGCCGGTGCTGTGCGCCGAGGGCAGTGAGCTGCCCACCATCGATGAGATCCGTGCCGACCTCGGCGATGAGCAGTCGGTCGATCGCGGTCTGTCCACGTTCGCGGCGCATCTCTTGGCGTTGAAGGCCATGGCTGAAGCGGCCGGCCCGCGCACGTTGCTCTTGGCCGACGAGTTGGGCGCGGGCACCGATCCCGAGGAGGGTGCCGCACTGGGCCGCGCGCTCGTCGAGCACGTGGCCGCGGCGGGTTCGTGGGGTGTGATCACCACGCACCTGGGGAGTCTCAAGCGTGTGGCGAGCGAGGTGCCGGGGGTGGTGAACGGCTCGCTCGAGTTCGATCTGGAGACGCTCACGTCGCGCTATCGCTTCCGCCGCGGCGTGCCCGGCGCGAGCCATGCGCTCGATGTGGCCGGCCGGTTGGGATTCCCCGAGGCGTTGCTGCAGCGCGCGCGGACGCTCACGCCCGATGAGACGCGCGCACTCGAGCGGTTGCTGGCCGAGGTCGGCGATGTCTCGCCGCCGCCAATGAGGAGCGCGCACAGCTCGCCGCCGCCAAGGCCGAGGCCGAGCGTGCCGCGCAGCATCATCGCGAGACGGCCGAGGAGGCCAAGCGCTCGCTCGCCGAACTGCGCCGCCGGCTCACGGTGGAGAGCGAGCAGTTGTTGGCGCGTTCTCGTGAGCTGTGGCAGACCGTGCAGCGCGAGGCCAAGAAGAAGGACAAGTCGCGCGCCGATGCCGACGCGCTGCGCGATCAGATGACGAGCGTGGAGCGTTCGGCCACGGGGCTCCAGGCCGCGGCCAGTCCGGCGGCACTCGGGCTACCCGAGACCGTGACGCCGAACAAGCCGGCCACACTCACGCCGGGCGCGCGCGTGCGCGTGACCGACCTGGGCTTCGAGGCCACGTTCGTGAGTGGTCCCGACGCCGAGGGCCGCGTGACGCTCCGCCGCGGCAGTTTCAGCATCCAATCTCATGTGAGCCGCCTGGCCGCGGCGGACGCCGCGCCGGTCAGCAAGACGCGCGGGCCGTCGGCGCGCTACGAGGCCAGCGACGAACCGCCGCCGCTCGAGGCCGACCTGCGCGGCATGGACGTGACCGAGGCGATCGGCACGGTGGATCATGCGCTCGATCGTGCGGTGCTGTCGGGACTGCACGAGGTGCGCATCATCCATGGCATCGGCACGGGCGCTCTGAGCAATGCCGTGCGCAAGCACTTGAAGACGCATCCCCAGGTGGAGTCGCATCGTTGGGGTGAGGGACACGAAGGTGGGCGAGGCGTGACCGTGGCGAGGCTGCGATGAGCATGGGCGATCCCAGACGCTGGAGCGATGGCTCCGGCGGCGGCTCGCGCATGCCCGGCCGCCCCGGTGGCAGCTCGAGTGCCGGAGGCGGTAACGACGATTGGGTCGAGCGCGTGCGCACGGCCTCCGACATCGTCGACATCGTGGGCCAGACCGTGCCGCTGCGTCGCGTGGGCCGGAACTTCATGGGCCGGTGCCCGTTCCACGAGGAGAAGTCGCCGTCGTTCTCGGTGAACGGCGAGCGCCAGTTCTATCACTGCTTCGGCTGCAAGGCCGGCGGTGACGTGTTCAAGTTCGTCATGGAGACCGAGAAGGTCGGCTTCCTGGAGGCGGTCGAGTTGCTGTCGCGCCGCGCCGGCATCGCGATCCCCGAGCGTCGTGCGGGTGAGCGCGGCAAGCGCGCGCCGCTGCTCGAGGCGCTCGATGCCGCGGCCACCGCGTATGAGCAGTGGCTCGGCGATCCCAACGCGGGTTCGGCCGCGCGCGCGTATCTCGAGAAGCGCGGCATCACGCGCGAGACGCAGCGCGAGTTCCGCATCGGGCTGTCGCTGCCCGGCTGGGAGCATCTCGTGACCAAGCTGCGCGGCCGCTACTCCGACGAGGTACTGCTCGAGGCGCGGCTCGCTGGACGCAAGGAGGGTGGCCGGAACACGTTCGACTGGTTCCGCAACCGGCTCATGGTCCCGCTCGTCGCGCCCGGCGGCGCCGTGGTCGGCTTCGGCGCGCGCGCCATGGGCGACGAGCAGCCCAAGTACCTGAACTCGCCCGAGTCGACGGTCTACCACAAGAGCCAGTTCCTGTTCGGCCTCGAGCACGCCCGCAAGGCGGTCAAGGCCGACGGCGAGATGATCGTGGTCGAGGGCTACTTCGACGTCATCGCGCTGCACCAGGCCGGGATCAAGAACGTGGTGGCGGCCTCCGGGACCGCCCTCACCCCGGACCACGCCCGGGCGCTCAAGCGCATGGTCCGGGGGGTGGCGCTCACGTTCGACGGCGATGCCGCGGGCCAGCAGGCCATGCTGCGGTCGCTGGCGGTGCTGTTGGCCGAGGGTCTGGACGTGGTCGTGGTGGACCTGCCGGCCGGGGACGACCCGGATACCCTGGTGCGTCGCGCGGGGGCCGACGGATGGTGTAGAGTGCGGGATTCCGCCTACGATGCCGTGGAGTTCGTGCAGCGACACGTGCTGCGCACGACCACGGGGGGAGACCCCCGTGAGCGAGCGCTGCAGGTCGTCGTGCGCCTGCTCACCGGGGTCACGGACACGATCCGCCATCGCTTGCTCGTCGAACGGGCGAGTCAGGTGTTCGGTCTGTCCGAGGGGGTCATCGCGCGTGCCGCTCGTCTCGCCACCAACGGCGAGCAGGGTGGCCAACCGGTGGCAGCCACGGTCCGCGTCGAGCGCCAGACGGCCGCTCGCGTCGATCGTGACTTCCTGATCGGACTCTGGCACCTGCCGGCCCTGCTGGACTCGGTGCGTTCGTCGATCACGTTGGACTACATGACAGAAGGCGCAGCTCGCGATCTGTACGAGCACTGGCTCGAACATGGCGTGGAGCTGCCGGACGGTGACTCGGACGTCGCGCATCTCGCGCGCGAGATCGCAGCCACCGACGCCGAGACGTTGAATCACGAGCAGCTCGTGGTGGGAGGTGCCATGGCACTCCGCCGGCGGCTGGTCGAGAAGCGCATGCGAGCGATCAAGCTGCTCAGTGGACAGACGAAGGATCCCGCCGAATTGATGCGACTGCAGCAGGAGAATTACGAGCTGGCGAAAGAACTCGCCCGGCTCCGGGTCTGAGGAGAACGCCCTTCATGGCGAGCACCGCTTCGAAGAAGCAGTTGAAGGAGAAGGAGAAGGTCGAGCAGCGCCGTCGCATGGACGAGATCAAGTCCCTTGCGCTGCGGCAGGGCTATGTCACCGAGGATCAGATCGTCTATCTCCTCGATGACGACCTGGACCCCGAGAAGCAGGTCGAGCAGATGGAGGAGATCCACTCCATGCTCAACACCCTGCATATCGAGGTGTTCGCGAGCGAGGAGGAGGCCCACGAGCGCGCCAAGAAGCTGCGCAAGCTCGAGGACAAGCGTCCGTCGGCCGCCGCCAAGGCCGCGCCGCCCACGCCTGTGCGTTACGACGACCCGGTGCGCATGTACCTGCGCGAGATGGGCCGCGTGCCGCTGCTCACGCGCGAGGGTGAGGTCGAGATCGCGCGCCGTATCGAGGCCGGTGAACGCCAGGTGGTGAGCGCGCTGTTCCGCGCGGAGCCCGCGCTGCGCGAGATCCGCATCCTCATGAAGAAGCTGAAGGAAGGCCAGCTCAAGATCGAGGACTTCATCAAGGTCGATGATGCCGCCGCGACCGAGCAGGCCCTCAAGAAGGAGCGTGCGCGCGCCGTCAAGATCCTCGAGCGCGTGTTCGCCAAGCAGAAGCGTTACAACGAGCTGCTCGAGAAGCAGGACGACCGCATGGCCGACAAGGAGCGCGCGAACTTCCGCGGCTCGTTCGCCAAGGTCGAGGCCGAGCTGCAGCAGGAGATGCACAAGCTGTCGATGAACCCGCGCATGGTCGAGGGGCTCGCGGCGCCGATCAAGGCGCTGGCCGAGCGCGCCATGGAGTTCGACGAGCAGCTGTCCGAGATCGAGCGCCGCTATGGGCATGGCGTCGAGGACATGAACACGTTCGCAAAAAGGCTCAAGAAGGGCCCCAGCGAACTGCGCGCCGTGCGCCGCGAGTCCGCGCTGCAGCCGGCGCAGATCGCCGAGTTCCAGAACGAACTCAAGAACCTGCGCAAGAACATCAAGTCGCTCGAGGACGAGGCCAAGTTGTCGCGCGAGCAGTTGCTCGAGATCTATCGCCAGATCCGCGACGGCGAGCGCGCCACGGCGCAGGCCAAGCGCGAGATGATCGAGGCCAACGTGCGTCTGGTGATCTCGATCGCCAAGCGCTACACGAATCGCGGTCTCGAGTTCCTGGATCTCATCCAGGAAGGCAACTCGGGCCTCATGCGTGCCGTCGACAAGTTCGACTACACCAAGGGCTATAAGTTCAGCACCTATGCGACGTGGTGGATCCGTCAGGCCATCACGCGTGCGATCGCCGATCAGGCGCGCACGATCCGCGTGCCGGTGCACATGATCGAGCACATCAACCGTGTCGTGCGCGTGTCGCGCCGGCTCGTGCAGGAACTGGGGCGCGAACCCACGCCCGAGGAGATCGCCGAGCGGTTGGAGCTGCCGGTCGACAAGGTCAAGGCCATCATCAAGGCCGCGCAGGAGCCGATCTCGCTCGATCGTCCGATCGGTGAGGACGACGACTCGAATCTCGGCGACTTCATCGAGGACACCAGCGTCATCTCGCCCGCGCACTCGGCGTCGTCGGCCATGCTGCGCGACGAGGTCAACGAGGTCCTGAAGACGCTCACGCCGCGTGAGGCCAAGGTCATCCGGTTGCGCTTCGGGCTCACCGACGATGGTGCGCAGCGCACGCTCGAAGAGGTGGGCGCGTTCTTCAACGTGACGCGCGAGCGCATCCGTCAGATCGAGGCGAAGGCGCTCCGCAAGCTGCGGCATCCCACGCGCAGCCGCCGTCTCAAGGCGTACACCGAACTGTTGTAACCATCTGCTGAAAGCGAACGGCCGCGGGTCTCATGGGAGACACGCGGCCGTTCGTGCGTCCGGGTCCGGACTTGTTCAGCGCAGGAACCGCCTCGTGAGTGGGCGCGCACGCAGCGGCGTGCCCGGCGCGAGCGCGGCCACGGTGATCGGGTCCGCGACCACGATGCTGGGCGTGGCCGGCACGTGCACCACCTGCGTAGCGCCGAGCCGGGCGGTGAAGTCGCTGTAGGTGACACGCCAATCGCCGGGCGGGATGCGGCCGAACGAGTACTTGCCGTCCGGGTGCGAGATATCGAACGCCGTCGCCAGGTAGTCCGGAGCGGACACGGCCAGACCCGAGTCACTCACCGGGCTGCCCGGGCGATGCACCACACCGGTGATGAGGCTGCCCGTGGTGGCCACCAACCGCACCATGATGGTGTCTGCGGCCGGCCGGGAGTCGCCCGGCACGTTGAAGGTGCCGCCCGCGACCAGCGCCCCGGGGACCGAATCGAAGATATCGTTGACCGTCGCCACGACGGAGGCGCCCACGGGCATGACCATGGTGCGGTGGCCTTGCGCGTCGGTCGCCCCACCGAAGATCGTCAGCCCGTCGGCGGCCGCGGTCCACACGATGATCCCGCTCATCGCAGCACCCGTACTGTCGCGCAGTTCGATCGTCACGGTGCGCGACGTGACCGGTTCGGGCGCGGTGGCCGACTTGGACTTGCCACAGCCGGAGGCGAACACGGCGAGGGCGGCGAGGGCGAGGAGTGCTGCTCGTGACGAGGGGTTCATGACATCGGCTCCCATTCCGGTCGGGACCCGGTCAATATAGCCAACCCGGCCGCCCGTCCGCGAGGCCCGAATGCCTTGCCGGGGGGCCTCGCTTGACGGGTTCTCGGGCCCGATGCTACAAACGCACGGCTTCTGTCGCAGGTGTGGGGCAAGGCGCTGGGCCCATAGCTCAGTGGTCCAGAGCCGCCGGCTCATAACCGGTAAGACCCTGGTTCGAATCCAGGTGGGCCCACACGCCGTGACTCCTAGGGTTTGGGATGGGCGATTAGCTCAGCTGGTAGAGCATCTGGATCACAACCAGAGGGTCGGGGGTTCAAGTCCCTCATCGCCCACCATCTTCTTCCGCACCGCGGTCCGCGCGTCAGCTCGCGCGCACGTGAGGGGTTCATGACGGAAGACCTCCGGCTGCACTGGGCCCTGCACGTCCTCGACGAGCAGGCCGTCGCCTGCGAGGCCGCGCTCGCCAAGCATCCCGAGCAGCGGAAGCTGGTCGACAGCAAGCTGGCCGCCGCCAAGAGCGCGCTGGCCGCCATCGACAAGCGCCTCGCGGATTCCGCCGCGCGCCGCCGCACGCTCGATGGCGACATCGCCGCGTTCGATGTGCAGGTGAAGCGCTTCGAGAAGCAGTTGGAGTCGGTCACCGACCAGAAGCAGTTCGAGGCGGTGAACCACGAGATCTCGGCCGTGCGCGCCAAGCGCGACGTGCTGGAGACCGAGGTGCTCGAGCGGCTCGAGGCCGAGGAGAAGGACACCGCCGCCCGCCCCGAGAAGGCCACCGCGCTCGAGCGCGCCGCGGCCGATGCGCAGGCCCTGAACAGCAAGCTCGATGGCGAGGCCGCTGCCCTCAAGGCCGAGCTGGCCACGCTCGAGGCTCAGCGCACCGCGACCGCGGCCCAGCTCGATCCGCCGTCGCGCTCGCGTTACGAGCGGCTGCGCACCGGCCGCGCCGGCCGTGCCATCGCCGCGGTGGAGCAGGGTGCGTGCGGGGCCTGCCACAGTTCGCTGTCGCCCGCGGGCCTGCAGGCCGCGCGGCGCCGCGAGGGGTTGGTCACCTGTGATGGCTGCGGGCGATTCATGATGCTCCCGCCCGAGGGATCCGGGCCGGCGTGAGCACGCCCCCGCGTCGGCTGCGCGCGGACCTGCCGTTCCGGCGCATCGCGCTGGTGCTGTCGGGCGGTGGCGCGTTGGGCGCCTACGAGATCGGTGTGCTCAAGGTGCTCGAGCAGATCCAACTCGTGCCGTCGCTGGTGGCCGGTGTGTCGATCGGCGCGATCAATGCGGTGGCCTGGCTGGCCGCCGGGCGCGATGTGCGGCCCATCGAGCAGGTGTGGCGCACCGCGCGCGCGGAGTCGCTGGGCGTGCAGTGGGTGTCGCTGTCGCTGCGCATCATGGGCGCGTTGATCGCGCTGCTCGCGTTGATCGAGTTGGTGCTCGGGCTCATGGGTTCGCGCGAACTGTCGGGTGCGTACTGGTTCTGGCGCAAGGGCAGCGCGAAGGTGGATCTCATCAGCACGCAGTTCGACCTCGTGTGCTGGATCGTGCTGGCGCTGGCCGGTGTGCTCATGGCCATCTATGCGCGCCGCGTGGCGCGCGACCTCGACCGGCGGCCGCCCAACACGATCGAGCCTGCCGTGTTGCGCACACGACTCGCCCGCGTCGCGGCCGCCGCGCTCTCGATCCACGCCGTGGTCTGGTTCATGGGCTGGCCGTGGCCGCACCGATTCAGCGCTGCGTTCGTGCTGCTGCTCGGGCTCGCGTGGGTGGCGAGCACGCCGGGGCGCGCGGGCCGCTGGATGCGCGGTCTGGCATTGGGGCTCATGCCGGAGACCAGTGGCCGAGGATTGTGGAGCGGCCGTGCTCGCCGGCGCATCCTCGAGCGGATCGTGGCCGAGGGCGATGCGACGGCCATCGCGGGCCCGGGCAGCGCCCTGGTGGTGAGCGCGCTCGGGATCGACAACGGACTCGTGGGCCACTTCGTGAGCTGGCCCGAGTACGACCCGGCGTTCAATGAGCGGCTCCATCTCGAGTTGGGCGAGGTGCTGCACCTGCCGTATGCCGAGGGCATGATCTCGGCCGCGGTCGCCTCGTCGGCGATCCCGGGGCTGTTCCAGCCCGAGCGCATCGATGGCCGCGACTTCGTGGATGCCGGCGGGTTCTCGAACCAGCCACTGCATGTGGCCATCGCACACGGCTCCGACGCCGTGCTCGCGGTGCTGTTGTCGCCGAGCGGGTCGCCACCGCGGCGCGCCCGCCCGCATCGATCGGCGAGCTGGGCGGTCGGTTGCTCGAGCTGGCCAACTGGCGTGACCTGCAGACCGAGCTGCGCCACCTGCCCGAGGGCTGGAGCCGCGAGGGGCACGGCGCGCGCGTCTGCGTGGTGGAGCCACGCGAGCCGCTGCCGGCCTCGCTGCTGTCGTTCGACCCCGAGCGCGCCGGGATGCTCATCGAGCAGGGCGAGCGCGATGCGTGGGATGCGCTCGAGCGCGCGGGCTGGCTCGAGCCCGCTTGAGCCGTACGCCCGGCGCGGGTAGCTTGGGCACCCATGAGCTCACTTCCGATCTACACGTTGCGATGTGATGGTGGTTCGCGGGGCAATCCCGGTCCGGGCGCGGTCGGCTATGTGTTGTGCGACGCGAGCGGTGCCGAGGTCGAGGCCAAGGGCATCTTCCTGGGCGTGTGCACGAACAACGTGGCGGAGTACCGCTCGTTGATCGAGGGCCTGGGGGCCGCGGCCCGCCATGGCGTGCGCGAACTGGTCGTGCGCATGGACTCCGAGCTGGTCGTGCGCCAGATGCTCGGCCAGTACAAGGTCAAGAACGAGGGCTTGAAGCCCCTGCACGCCGAGGCCAAGCAAGCAGTCATGCGGGTCGGCGTGGTAAGATTCGAGTCCGTGCCGCGTGATGACAACGGGCGCGCAGATGGATTGGTGAACGAGGCGCTCGACGCGGCGCTTCGCAGATAGTTCCCGAGTTCCACAGGTGATCGCGCTTCGTGTGCCAACGCTTCCGCTTCGGCGGTCGCCGAGGCCGCGCGGTGAGGAAAGTCCGAACTCCATAGGGCAGGACGCCGGGTAATCCCCGGGGGGCGTGAGTCCACGGAAAGTGGAACAGAGAGAAGACCGCCAACGGGCGGCGCGGTAAAACGCGCCGCTGCGGGCAAGGGTGAAACGGTGGGGTAAGAGCCCACCAGCAGTGATGGCAACATCATTGGCTCGCCAAACCCCGTCCGGAGCAAGACCGCATAGAGGGGGAGGGGTGTGTCCCGCCCCGTTATCACCCCAGGGTCGGTCGCAACGAGGCGATGAGAGATCATCGCCCCAGACAAATGATCACCACGGAGCAATCCGACAAAATTCGGCTTACGGGGGACTCGGGATGCAATCGAGCAAACGCCCGCCGGTGAATAGCCGGCGGGCGAACTCGTCTCCAGCCGGGCGCACGCCACTCGTGCCTCCGGCGTTGTGGGCCTGGCTCACGCCGGGACTGGCGGCGGTGTTGTTGTACGCGATCACCGCGGGCTTCGCGTTCGTGTGGGACGACCTCGACCTCATCGTGCGCAACACCGCGCTGCACGGGCCGGGGTGGACCGCGCTGCTCATGCAGGACTTCTGGCAGTCGACCGGCGGCGGCACCGGCATGTGGCGCCCGCTCGTGACCGCCAGCTACCGGCTCGATTGGCTCCTGGGCGGTGGATCGCCCGCGCAGTTCCACATGGTCAATGTGGTCGCGCACCTGATCGCATCACTGCTCGTGGTGAAGCTGGCGAGCGAACGCGGACTGCCGCCCATCGCCGGTTTCGCGGCGGGCATGTTCTACGCCACCGCGCCCGCGCTGAGCGAGGCGATCGCCTGGATCGCGGGCCGCACCGATGCGTTCGTGGCGTTGTTCACGTTGGCCGCGTTGCTGCTCGCGCGACGGTGGCGCGCGGGTGGCGAACCGCTGGCGCTCGTCGGCGTGGCGCTCGCGGTGGCCGCGGCATTGCTCAGCAAGGAGACCGCGCTCGTGCTGCCGCTGCTGCTCGCGGCCGACCTGGCCGATCAGCGCAGCGAACCTGCGACAGGCGCTGCGACTCGCTCGCCGTGGCTTCCGCTCGCTTTGTCGATCGGCGTCACGCTGGCGTGGGCACTCGCGCACCGTACGTTCGTGGCGGCCTCCGAGCGGCCCGCGGATCCCGGCGCGCTGAGCGCGGCGGCCGCGCTCGTGTGGGCGCATCTCGCATGGCTCGCGCCGTGGGCACCGCATGCGCCACTGCTGCCGCTGTGGCAGGCACCCTCGCCACTCATGGCCGGTGTCGCGTGGGGCGCACTGGCGCTCGTGGGCGTGGCGCTCGTGCGCGTGGTGCAGCGCCGGGTGCCGTTCGCGCTGCCCATCGCGCTCGTGTTCGCGCCGCTCTTGCCGGTGGCCGCGGCTTCATTGTTGGAGTCCGGCGTGCGCTTCGCCGAACGTGCGCTCGTGTTGCCCGTGGTGGGCGTGGCGCTGTTCGCCGGCGCGCTGCTCGTGCGCACGCCGGTCGCGCAGCGTGGCCTCGCGGTGGCGGTGACGGGCCTGCTGGTGGCGTTACAGTGCATCGCCGTGATGCCCGCGATCGCGGCGTGGCGCGACGAGGAGTCGCGCATCCGCCGCATCGCCGAGGTGCGTCCGCGCGATGCCGATGCGCTGCTCGGCATGGCCGACCTGTTGTCGACGCTCGGCCGGACCGAGGAGGCGCAACAGTGGATCGCGCGCGCCGAGGCCGTGGCACCCGCGAGCGCCGATGCGAACATCGCTCGCGCCTCGCTCGCGTTCCGTGCGGGGCAGCCCGACGTGGCGCTGGCCGCGGCCGAGCGTGCGCTGGCCAGCACTCCGGACGATCTCGGGGCGGGCGTGATCCGCGTGCGGTCGTTGGTGGTGCTCGGCCGTGCGGCGGACGCGGTGCCGCTCGCGGAGGCACTCATGGCCGCGCACCCCGGTGAGGCTGCGGCCGAGGGCGCGTTCGGCGTGGCGCTCTCCGCAAGTGGGCAGACGGTGCGGGCCGCCACGCTGCTCGCGGGCGCCTCGGCGCGGTTGCTCGACGATGCCGGGCTCGCCTGGGAGTGGGGGCGCTGCGAGATCGCGCGTGGCGACGTCGCGGCCGCGAGAGTGGCGTTCGACCGTGCGGTCACGGCCGATCCGGGGTTCTATGAAGCATGGCTCGGGCTCGCCGACACCCGCATGAAACTCGGCGAGCGCGCGGCCGCCGAGGACGCACTGCAACATGCGGCCGCGCTGCCCGGCGCCGCGGATGGCCGTGCCGGGATACTGCGAGAGCGCTGGAATGCGGCTGGAACCGCGAAGTCCTTGCCGGGTGCGCCAACGGCCCGGTAGATTCAAGCCGTTCTCATGTCGGAAGTCTCCTCTCACGTGCCCCGGGACCCCAAGCTCATGCCGCCAGCCGCAACCGCCTCACCGCAGTGGGTGCTGCATCCGAGCCATTCCCCGGAGGCCGCGCAGGAACTCGTGCGCGCACTGGGGGTTCCGCTCGCCATGGCGCATGCGCTCGTCAACCGGGGCATCGCCACGCGCGAGGCCGCGATCCGGTTCCTCGAGCCCGAGATCGAGAACCTGCACGAGCCCTCCGAGATGCTCGATCTCGAACGCGCGGCCGACCGCATCTTCGCCGCGGTGCGCGACCGCGAGCGGATCCTGGTCCATGGCGACTACGACGTGGACGGCATCACCTCCACGTTCCTGCTGCACAGCGCGCTGCTGGAACTGGGCGCCGACGCACAGTGCCGGATCCCGGCGCGCTTGCGCGACGGCTACGGTCTGTCGGTCGATGCGATCGACGAGGCGCACCGCCGCGGCTGCAAGCTGGTGGTCACGGTCGACTGCGGGATCACCGCGAATGAGGCCGTGGCGCACGCGCGCACGCTGGGCATCGATGTGGTGGTGACCGATCACCATGAGCCGCCGGCCGTGCTGCCCGAGGCGGTCGCGATCGTGAACCCGCTGCGTCCCGGCTGCCCGTACCCGTTCAAGTCGCTCGCCGGTGTCGGCGTCACGTTCAAGCTGGTCGAGCGGTTGTTGCGCACGCTCGGTGGGCTCGACCGGGCGCGGAACTACCTCGACGCGGTCGCGCTCGGCACCATCGCCGACGTCGTGCCGCTGGTGGGCGAGAACCGTGTGCTCGCGCGGTTGGGACTCTCGGTCCTCAATGAGCGCAAGAACGTGGGTCTGCGTGCCCTCATCGAGCAGGCCAAGTTGTCCGACAAGCAGATCACCAGCGGTCATGTGGCGTTCGTGCTGGCACCACGGCTCAATGCCGCGGGCCGCATCGGTGAGGCCGAGGAAGCGCTGCAGCTGCTGCAGGAGACCGACCCGGCACGCGCCGAGAAGTCGGCGCAGAAGCTCGAGAAGCTCAACAACGAGCGGCGCAGCATGAACAACGCCGTGCTCGAGGACGCGCTGGATCGCGTGAAGCGGGAGTGCGGTTACCCCGATTGCAGCTCGATCCTGCTGTGGTCCGAGGGCTGGCACGCCGGCGTCATCGGCATCGTGGCTTCGAGGCTCGTCGAGGAGTACCAGCGTCCGGCCGTGCTCGTGGCACTCACGGGCGACATGGGCCGTGGCTCGGGCCGCAGCCTGCCGGGACTCGACCTCACGCGGTTGCTCGATGGCTGCGGCGACCTGCTGTTGTCGCACGGCGGCCACGCCTTCGCCGCCGGTCTGTCGGTGTCGCGCGATCGTCTGCCCGCGCTGCGCGAGCGCTTCGAGCGCCTCGTGCGCGAGCAGCGCGAGCCCGGCGATTTCGTGCAGCGGCTCGAGTTCGATGCCGATCTCACCGCGGGCGAGTGCGACATGGAGCTGGTCGAGTGGCTCGAGCGCATGGCGCCGCATGGACTCGGCAACACCGAGCCGTTGTTCCGCATGTCGGGCGTGAACCTGGAGTCCGTGCAGGTGGTGGGCGGCGGCAAGCACCTCAAGCTGCGCGTGAGCGACGACACGGGTGAGGTCGAGACGATCGGCTTCGGACTCGGCAAGCATGCCGACGAACTCGAGCGCGCGGGCCGTGCCGATCTGGCGTTCGTGCCCACGCGCAACGAGTGGAACGGGCGCGAGTCGGTCCAGCTGAAGCTCAAGGGAGTGCACGCGCTCTGACGGGAGGCACACGAGACATGGGCAGCCCGCATCCGGAACTCCGCGCCGCGCTCATGAGCGCGGTGGCCGAGAAGGCGCCCCGGGTGGACCGTGACCGTCTCGGCGCGTGCTTCGACTACTCGGGCAACGCGCACGGCGAGCAGCGTCGCGACTCCGGCCAGCCGTACTTCACGCATGTGGTCGAGGTGTGCCTCATCCTGGTCGAGCTGTTCGAGGCCCGCCTCGACACCACGCTCGCGTGTGCCGCGTTGCTGCACGACGTGGTCGAGGACACCGAGGTCACGATCCAGGATGTCGAGAAGGGCTTCGGCAAGGAGGTCGCCGGGCTCGTCGAGGGCGTGACCAAGCTGTCCGGTCTGCACTTCGACAGCCGCGAGGAGGCGCAGGCCGAGAACTTCCGCAAGATGCTGCTGTCCATGTCCAAGGACCTGCGCGTCATCTTCATCAAGCTCGCCGACCGGCTGCACAACATGCGCACGATCGAGTACCTGAAGGGCGAGCGTGCGCGCCGGATCGCCGAGGAGACGCGCGACATCTATGCGCCGCTCGCGCACCGGTTGGGTATGGCCGGCATCAAGCGTGAGCTCGAGGACCGCGCACTCAAGGTGCTCGAGCCCGAGGTCTACGCGCAGCTGTCGCAGCGCATCCAGTCGCGGCGCGATGAGCGCGAGGCGTTCCTCGAGGGCGTGTCGGAGCGCTTGCGCGAGGCCCTGAAGGCCGCCGGACTCAAGGCCGAGGTGTTCGGCCGCCCGAAGCATTTCTTCTCGATCTATCACAAGATGAAGACGGGCCGGCCGCTTGAGGAGATCTACGATCTGTTCGGGCTGCGCGTGCTGCTGCACTCGCGCAACGACTGCTACCGCGCCCTGGGCGTGGTGCACGACGAGTTCAGCCCGGTGCCGGAGCGCTTCAAGGACTACATCGCCACGCCCAAGAGCAACCTGTACCAGTCGCTGCACACCACGGTGCTCACCGAGGGCGGCGAGATGGTCGAGGTGCAGATCCGCACGTGGGAGATGCACCGCATCGCCGAGACCGGCGTGGCGGCGCACTACGTGTACAAGAAGGGCGGCCAGGTCGACGAGGAACTCGACCGCCAGCTGGGCGGCTTCGTGACGCAGATCGCGGGCTGGCAGAACGAGGCCACGAACGACGAGTACATGGACTACCTCCGCACGTCGCTGCATCAGGAGGAGGTGTTCGTCTACACGCCGCGGCGCGAGCTGAAGCGTCTGCCCAAGGGCTCCACGCCGCTCGATTTCGCGTTCCTCATCCACACCAAGGTCGGCGAGCGCACGGTGGGTGCGCGCGTGAACGGTGAGCTGGTGCCGCTGCGGCACACGCTGCGCAATGGCGACACGGTCGAGATCGTGACCTCGCCGCAGGCGCAGCCGCACGAGGACTGGCTCAAGATCGTGCGCACCACGCAGGCGCGCGCCAAGATCCGTCACTGGCTGCGCCAGAAGCGGCTCACCGACAGCGTGCAGTTGGGCCGCGAGATGGTGGTGCGCGAGCTGAAGCGCCTGCGCGTCAAGGCCGGTGATGCCGAACTGTTGCCGATCGCCCAGGAACTCGAGTGTGACGACCTCGACACGATGTACGCGCGCATCGCCGAGGGGCAGGTCTCGCTCTCGAACGTGACGCGCAAGTTCACGCCGGAGAAGGAGGGCCTCGCCGAGCGGTTGGTGAAGGGCCCGCTCGAGGCGCTGGGCGTGGGCCGCAAACCCACCGGTGGCGTGCGGATCCAGGGCATCGAGAACGTCATGGTGACCTACGCCCGTTGCTGCCAGCCGGTGCCGGGTGATCCGGTGGTGGGGCTCATCACCATCGGCCGCGGGGTGTCGGTGCATCGCCAGGACTGCCCGAACACGTTCGGCGACAAGGCCCCGGCCGAACGGCGCGTGGCGGTGGACTGGGACGCGAGGCCGTCGGACACGTTCCCGGTGCGGCTCGTGATCTCGGGTCAGGATCGTCCGAGCCTGCTGGCCGACATCGCCAAGGTGCTCGCCGCGAGCGGCGTGAACGTGCGCACGGCCGGCATGCAGGCCGAGGACCGCATCGTGCGCGGCGTGTTCGTGATCGAGGTGCCGAACTCGGGCCGGCTGGGCGATGTCATGAACTCTCTGCGCAAGATCCCCGGGGTCTCGCGCGTCGAGCGCCGCCTGCGGCTCTTGAAGCCGTCCCGCCGTGCGGCCGGGGATGGCGCGTGAAGGCATTGGTGCAACGCGTCGCGCACGCGAGCGTCACGGTCGAGGGCACGGTCACCGGGCGCATCGGCACGGGGCTGCTCGTGCTGCTGGGCGCCACGCACACCGATGGCGACGCCGACGTGAGTTGGCTCGCGGCCAAGGTCGCGGGGTTGCGCGTGTTCGCTGACGAAGCGGGCAAGATGAACCGCGACGTGCGTGAGGCGGGTGGCGGCGTGCTGGTGGTGCCGCAGTTCACGCTGTATGGCGACGCGCGCCACGGCAAGCGTCCCGAGTTCACGGCCGCGGCTCGGCCCGAGATCGCCGAGCCGTTGTACGTTCGCTTCTGCGAGGAACTCACCGCACTCGGCGTGCCGGTCGAGCGCGGCGTGTTCCGCGCGCACATGCTCGTGGAACTGCTCAACGAGGGACCGGTCACACTCATGATCGAATCGCCCCAAGGAGGGACGGCGTGAAGGACGCACGCTCGAAGCTGTTCTGGCGCGGCAAGGCGCCGTTGGTCCTGGCGTCGGCCTCGCCGCGCCGGGTGCAGTTGCTACAGCAGGCCGGCGCGGTGTTCACCGTGACCGACCCGGGCCCCGATCGCGAGTGGCCCGGCGAGGCTCCGCCGCGTTCCGGCGTGCGTGCGCTGGCGCTCGACAAGGCGCGCCGCGTGGCCGTGGATCGTCCCGATGCGATCGTGCTGGGTGCCGATACCGTGGTGGTGATCCGTGGCGAGCGGCTGGGCAAGCCCAAGAATCTCGCCGAGGCGCGCGGCATGCTGCAGCGGCTGCATGGCCGCAAGCACGAGGTGTGGACCGGTCTCGCGTTGGTGCATGCCGGTGAGCAGCGTACCGCGGCCGAGTGCACGGTGGTGCGCATGGCGCGCATGTCCGAGCGTGACCTGGATACGTATCTGGCCACGAGCGAGTCCTTGGACAAGGCGGGGGCGTACGGTATCCAAGGGCTGGCGGGGCAGTTCGTGAAAGGCATCGAGGGTGACTACACGAATGTCGTGGGCCTGCCACTCGCCCGGTTGCGCCAGTTGCTCGAGGAGTTCGCGTAGCGGCGCGACCGCGACGGCCGATCAGGCCGCGCGTTGTTCGCGCAGCGCTTCGTGTAACTCCATGACCGCGGTCTCGAGCCCCTCGAGGCCGCGTGCGAGTGCCGGGCCCGACGTGCTGAGCGCCAGCTGCTCGAGGTGACGTGCCACCTCGGCTGCACGCGTGCCACCGACCAGCGCCAGCTCGCTCTTGGCGCGGTGCGCCTCACGTGAGAGCGCCTGCGCATCGCCACCCTCGAGCGCGGTGCGCATGCGGGTGAGCCATGTGGTGGCGGACTCCAGGTGCATGTCGATCGCCTCGCCCAGCAGTTCCACGTCGCCGCCCATGAAGCGCAGCGCGGCAGCGCGGTCCAGCACGGGCGAGGTACTCGTGACCGGTGCACCAGCGGGCGAGGCCTCGACCGCGACCGGCTTGGCCTCGGGCGTCCAGCGCGTGAGCATGGCCTCGAGCCGTTCGGCCTCGATGGGCTTGGTGAGGTAGTCGTCCATGCCGGCGGCCAGACATCGCTCGCGATCACCGGCCATGGCGTGCGCCGTGAGCGCCACGATCGGCAGCCGCCGGCCACTCGAGGCCTCGTCGATGCGGATCTGCGCGGTGGCCTCGAAGCCATTGAGCCCGGGCATCTGCACGTCCATGAGCACCAGATCGAAGGATTCAGCCCGCACGGCCGAGACCGCTTCGTAGCCATCGCTCGCCTCGACCACGCGATGCCCGTACTTCTCAAGCATGCGGCGGATCATGAAGCGATTGACTTCGTTGTCCTCGGCGAGCAGCACGCGAAGCGTGGCCCGCGCGGCGCGCGGTTGTGCGAGCGCGGTGGTCAGGGCGGGCACGCTCACCGCGGTGGGCGCCAGCAGTTCGTCGAGTGTCTCGATCATCTCGCGCGCGATCACCGGCTTCACCAGCACGCTGCCGGGGTGGCCCGCGCAGCGGCGTGCATGATCCTGCGGCACATGGGACGGCTGCAGGATCACCACCGGTAACTCGGCGCCCAGTACGCGGCGCGCCAGACCGATCGGTTCGGCGTCGGGAGCCGACAGCAGCGTACTGTCGACCAGCAGTGCGTCGGGCCGGATGCCGCCCTGGCCCGCGGCCTCGAGCAGTGCGACCAACTCGGCGCGATCCGAGACCACGAGCGTGTCCGCCGACGCCTCGGCCAGCATGCGCACGAGGGCGTCGCGGGTGGCGGCATGGTCCTCGGCGACCACGACGCGCTGGCCGCTCAAGCGGCCGGCCGTCACGTGCGGACCTTGCGTGGCTTCATCGGGATCCAGCGCGAGCGGCACATGCAGCGTGAACGTGCTGCCCACGCCGGGAGCACTCGCGAGCGACAGGTAGCCGCCCATGAGCTCGGCCAGCTGCTTGGAGATCGACAGTCCGAGCCCGGTGCCACCATAACGGCGCGTGGTCGAGCCGTCGGCCTGACGGAACGCCTCGAACACCGCGGCCTGTTGCTCGGGCGGGATCCCGATGCCGGTGTCGCGCACGTCGAAGCGCACGCGCGCATGCGTCATGGCCGGCACATCGTCGTCCTCGAGCCGCACCTGCACCACGATCTCGCCGCGCGGCGTGAACTTGAGCGCATTGCCGAGCAGGTTCACGAGTACCTGCTGGAGCCGAGTGGGGTCCCCGATGAGCGCATCGGGCACGCCGGAGTCCACGTCGCATACCAGTTCGAGCCGCTTCTGGTGCGCGCGCGGTGCCAGCGAGCGCAGCGTGCCCGCCAGCATCTCGCGCACCCGGAACGGCACCGACTCCACGGTCATGTGGCCCGACTCGATCTTGGAGAAGTCGAGGATGTCGTTGAGCAGCGTGAGCAGCGAGCGGGCCGCTGCACTCAGGCTGGTCACGAACTGCTTCTGCGAGGGATCGAGCGGCGTGTCCACGAGCAGATCGGACATGCCGATGATGCAGGTCATGGGCGTGCGGATCTCGTGGCTCATGTTGGCGAGGAACTCCGACTTGAGCCGCGCGGCCTCGACGGCCGCGGCACGCGCGTCGTCGAGCAGGCGTTCTTCCTGCTTACGGTCGGTGATCTCGCGCACGATCGCCAATCGCTCGCCGCCCTGCAGTGGCACGATGCGCGCCTCCCAGGCGCGCTCGCCGTCGGGGAACGCGAACGTGCCCTCGACACGCGCCGAGCGCTCGCCATGCTCGAGGCTCTCGAACGCACGGCGCAGCCGTACGCCGACGCGGCCACCGGCCAGCATCTGGATGCGCTGCCCCGTGATGCGGCCCAGCTCGAACGGCAGCCGGTCGTAGGTCCGTGCACGGGCGGACAGGATCGTGCCGTCGGGCGAGCAGCGCAGGAACACATCGGGAAACGCCGACAGGATCGCGCGCATCTCGCTGTTCGAGGCGAACAATTCCTGCGACGACAGCTCCATGGCCTTCTGCAGCAACTCGCGGTCCCGGTCCGCAGAACGGTAAGCGGTGTTGACCCGATCCAGGAACGCCGTGAGCACGGGGGTGAGTTCGATCCCCGCGTCGGTGAGGTCGCGCAGCTG
>JAIOPA010000146.1 GCA_021414165.1 Candidatus Eiseniibacteriota bacterium | reverse complement strand
GGTGGCTTCCGTCCGCGTCCCGAAGGCGATTCGCGTGGCAGCTTCCGTCGTCCCGATGGCGATCCGCGCGGCAGCTTCCGTCCGCGTAGCGATGCGCCGCGTGAAGGTGGTTTCCGTCCGCGTCCCGAGGGCGATTCGCGTGGCAGCTTCCGTCCGCGTCCGTCGGGTGATGCGCCGCGCAGCGGTGGTTACTCGCCGCGTCCGGGTGGCCCGCGTGAGGGCGGCTTCCGTCCGCGTCCTTCGGGCGATGCTCCGCGTAGCGGTGGTTACTCGCCGCGTCCGGGTGGCTCGCGCGAGGGCGGCTTCCGTCCGCGTCCTTCGGGCGATGGTCCTCGCAGTGGTGGCTTCTCGCCGCGTCCGGGCGGCCCGCGTGAGGGTGGCTTCCGTCCGCGTCCTTCGGGCGATGCGCCTCGCAGTGGTGGTTACTCGCCGCGTCCGGGTGGCTCGCGTGAAGGCGGCTTCCGTCCGCGTCCTTCGGGCGATGCGCCCCGTAGCGGTGGCTTCCGTCCGCGTCCCGAGGGTGACTCGCGTGGTGGCTTCCGTCCGCGCAGCGATGGTCCGCCGCGCAGCTTCGATCGTCCGCGCAGCGATGCCCCGCGCTTCCCGCGTCCGGGCCGCAGCGAGGGCGCGCCTCCGCGTACGTTCGATGACGGTGGCGATCAGTCCAATGCCGTGAACCGTTCGCGTCCGGTGTATCCGGCGCCGGGCCGCACGCGCTATCGGCGTGACGGCAAGCCCTCGCCCGAGGCTTCGACTTGGGCGCGACCGCAGGGTGTCTCGCGCGACGATCGTGACGCGCGTCCCCGTGGCGAGTCGCGCCCCGATCAGCGCAGCTGGCCGCCGGTGAGCACCGACGGTCCGTCGCTGCCGAGCGATCCGCGTGAAGCGGCGCTTCGTATCCTGCATGCGGTCGACACGCGCAGTGCGTTCAGCGATCGCCTGCTCGACGGCGCGCATGCGCGTCCGGGTGCCGACCCGCGCGACAAGGCGCTGCTGCACGAGATCGTGAAGGGCTCGCTGCGTTGGCGTGGCCGCTTGGATGCCGCGCTCGATACGCGCGTGCATGTGGGCCTCGAGAACACGCAGCCGTGGATCCGCAACATCCTGCGCCTGGGTGCTTATCAGTTGTTGTTCCTCGATCGTGTGCCGATCCACGCCGCGGTCGATGAGTCCGTGAAGCTGGCGCACAAGTACGCGCATCCCGGTGCTGCCGGGCTCGTGAACAGCGTGCTGCGCCGGTTGGCCGAGGAGCGCGAGACGATCACGTGGCCGATGGGTGATGACGCCGTGTCGCTGGCGGCCTACGGCTCGCACCCGCTGTGGATCGTCGAGCGTTGGCTCGAGCGCTTCGGCCCTGCCGACACGCGCGCGCTGCTCGAGGCCGACAACCGTTCGGTGCCCACGGGCCTGCGCAACAACGCACTCAAGCAGACGCGCGACGAACTCGTCGTGCTGCTCGCGCGCGAGGGCGTCGAGGCGCGTCCGGGTACGTTGTCGCCCGACCTGCTGTGGGTCGAGGGGCATCATTCGCCGGGCGCGATCCACTGCTTCCAGGCCGGCCTGTGCACCGCACAGGACGAGTCCGAGTCGCTGGTGGGCCGTGTGGTCGCACCGCAGAAGCACGAGCGCGTGCTCGACCTGTGCGCCGCACCGGGTGGTAAGAGCACGCACCTGGCCGAGCTCATGGGCGACGAGGGCGAGGTCTGGGCCATGGAGCGTGACGAGCATCGCGTCGACACGCTCAACAACACCATCGAGCGTCTGGGCGTGACCGCCGTGCACGTGGTGCATGGTGACGGCCGCACGTACGAGTTCCCGATGCCGTTCGATCGCGCGCTCGTCGATGCGCCGTGCAGCGGTATGGGCGTGCTCGCACGCCGTGCCGATGCGCGCTGGCGCAAGGGTCCCGAGGTGCTGGCTGAGATGCCGCCGGTGCAGCTCGACCTGCTGCGGGGTGCTGCGCGTCATCTGGCGCCGGGTGGCCTGCTCGTCTATAGCGTGTGCTCGTTCGAGCCCGAGGAGACCGATCATGTGATCGCGCGCTTCCTGTCCGAGCATCCGGGCTGGAAGGTCGAGAGCGTGGCCGGTGTCGTGCCCGACAGTGTGGTCACGCCGGAAGGCACCATGCGCGTGCTGCCGCACCTGCATGGTTGCGACGGCGCGTTCGCGGCGAGGTTGCGCAAGCCGTGAGCGACCTGAAGCACAAGGGCGATGCCACGCCGCCGGGGGCTTCGGCTTCCGGCGGCGATGGCGCGTCCGGTGGTGGCAAGCCTCGTGTGCCCAAAGCGGTGCGCGAAGCCATGTTCACCACGATCACGGCATTGTTCGCCTTTGCCGTGGGGCTGGTGCTGTTCAACAGCTTCGTGATGCCGCGCTTCATCCATCGCGCGGGTGAGGTGCGCGTGCCTGATCTCGCGAACCTCACGGTGGAGCAGGCCGAGAAGCTCATCTCGCCCACGGGGCTCGCGCTCTCGCGTGCGGGTGAACGCTTCGATCCGCAGGTGGCGCGCGGCCGCATCCTGCTGCAGGAGCCCGCGGCCGGCACACCGGTGCGTGGCCGTGCGCGCGTGAGCGTCACGGTGAGCCTGGGTGAGGAGTACAGCAACGTGCCCGCACTGTTCGGCGAGACGCGTCGCGGCGCCGAACTGCTGCTGGAGCGCGCCGGTCTCAAGGTGGGCGGTGTGACGCGCGCACCGAGCGATGCGGTGGGCGAGGGGCTCGTGGTGAACACCGATCCGCCGGCCGAGGCCGTACTGCCGCATGGTGCCAGCGTGGCGCTGCTGATCTCGGCGGGACTGGGTGAGGACGTGTTCGTCATGCCTGATCTGGCCGGCCGCGAGATCACGCGTGTGCGCAAGCAGTTCGAGGCCCAGGGCTTCAAGGTGTTGTCGCCGCCGTCGGGCCCCGGCAGCGGACCCATCGTGACGCAGGATCCGCCGCCGGGTTCGCGGCTCACGCGCGACATGAGCATCATGCTGCAGGCCGGAAGTCGCGTGGTGCGCTAGCGCCGCGCGGTCTACACGCACTCTCTCCACGTCCCGTAGAAAGTCTTGATCATGACCGCACGTCCCGGAACCGCTGCCCCGAGCATCCTGTCCGCCGACTTCTCGCGCCTCGCCGACGACATTGCGCTCGCGCAGCCCGGTGTGGATTGGGTGCACTGCGACGTCATGGACAATCACTTCGTGCCGAACCTCACGTTCGGCCCGATCATCATTGCCGGCGCGCGCAAGCTCACCACCGCCACGCTCGACGTACATCTCATGATGCAGCGGCCGTGGCAGATGATCGACGAGTTCCGCGCCGCGGGTGCCGATGTGATCACGGTGCACCTCGAGGCCTGCAAGGAGACGCGCGAGGTGTTGCGCCAGATCCGCGAGAGCGGCGCCAAGGCGGGCCTCGCGATCAAGCCCGGCACGCCGTTTGCCGCGGCCGCGCCGTACCTGCCCGATCTCGACCTGTTCCTGGTCATGACCGTAGAGCCCGGCTTCGGCGGTCAGGCGTTCAAGCCCGAGATGATGGAGAAGGTCTCGGCCGCGCGCGATGAACGTGCGCGCAAGGGGCTCGATTTCCTGATCGAGGTCGATGGCGGTATCGGCCACGAGACCGCGCGTATCGCCCGTGAGGCCGGCGCCGACGTGTTCGTGGCGGGCAACGCCATCTACAAG
>JAIOPA010000145.1 GCA_021414165.1 Candidatus Eiseniibacteriota bacterium | reverse complement strand
GAACTCGCCGTCGAAGCGATAGCCCGGGCCGCCCGTGCCGCTGCCCAACGGGCAGCCGCCCTGCGCCATGAACTCGGGGATCACACGGTGGAACGTGAGGCCGTCGTAGAAGCCGAGCTTGGCCAGGTAGGCGAAGCTCGTGGCGTGCATGGGCGCCGTTTCGGTGAGCAGCTTCACCACGATCTCGCCCTTGGTCGTCACGATGCGTGCGCGCCAGGTCTGGCCGGCCGGGAACGAGAGCTGAGCAGGCTTGGGCAGCCGGGTGCGCCAACCCGACTGCGTGGTGTCCACATTGGCGTCGCTGATGAGCTGGTCGAGCATCTGCATGAGGGGCTCCAGGGGGGGCAATGGTCAGACCGCCGAAAGCGAAGGCGGAGGGGGTGTGCGTGCGCGGAGCGCAAGCGGATGAGCGGGAGTGAAGTGAGAGTGTGAGCGAAGGACTAGCACGCGGCGGAACTTGCGGCAATCGCCTTTGCCCTCGTGATCACGCATCCGTAGGGCCACCGGGATCAGTACCGGTGGGACCGGAAGATCATTCCGGCCGGACGGGCCTCGCGAGCGCCAGCGACACCATGCGCTGCAGCAGTTGCCGGTAGCGGATCCCCGCAGCCAGTGCGGCGCTCGCGAACTCCTCCTTCTCGGCGATCTCGGGATTCGGGTTCGCCTCGAGCAGGTACAGCTCGCCCTTGGGGGTGAGCCGATAATCGACTCGCGCGTAGCCATCGAGCTCGAGCATGCGGTAGACGCGGCGCGTGGTGCGCTCGATGAGCCGCACGAGCGCGGGGTCCAGGCCCTCGGCGCGTCGGGCGTCGATCGAGTGCTTCTTCTGGTACTCGAGGCTGTGCTTCACCTTCTCGGTGGCAATGGCCTCGCCGGTCTCGGTGAGGCTGCCGAAGTCCAGTTCCCACACCGGCAGCACGCGCACACGCTCGTTGCCGATCGCCGACACGTAGAGTTCGCGGCCCTCGATGTACTGCTCCACCAATGCGTCGGTGCCGATCGACTCGTGCACGAATCGCACGCGCTCGGCGAGCCGTTCGTCGGAGTCCACCAAGCTCGCCTGCGCGATGCCGAGCGACGACTCCTCGGTGGCGCTCTTCACGAACAGCGGGAACTGCAGGCTGCGCGGCCGCCGCGGCTTCTGCCCCAACGGCACCACGAAGAACTCGGGCGCGCGCACACGGTGGTAGGCCGCGATCTTCTTGGTGATCACCTTGCTGCGCGCCAGGAACAGCCCGCGCGGATTGCAGCCGGTGTACTTGAGCTTCAGCAGCTCCAGATAGCTCACCACGTGGGAGTCGAAGTCCGAGAGGCCGTAGAACTCCTCGAGCAGGTTGAACACCACGTCGGGTTCCCACTCCTCGGCCGCCACGCGGATCGGGTTCAGCTCGTCCTGCACGCCCAGCGCACGCACTTCATGGCCGATCTTGCGCAGCGTGCTCACCACGCCGTACTCGGTCTTCCAGCGGTGCACTTCCTCGGGCGGCTGGCCCTTGAGCGAATCGGGCGGCACGAGCGAGGGGTGCATGAGCACCAGGATGCGCAGCGGCTTCTTGGCGCTGGGCCGGCTCATAGCGCGACCCAGTTCCGGCGGGAGT
>JAIOPA010000144.1 GCA_021414165.1 Candidatus Eiseniibacteriota bacterium | reverse complement strand
ACCCAGCCGATCTCGGGGATCGCGTAGATGCCGAACGGGAACTGGCTCGGCATGGACTCTTCCTCGACATCGAACATGTGGCACGCGGCCAAGCGGCCCTGCTCGGCGCTCGTGGCGGCCAGCGCAGGGAACCCGATCACGTCGCCCACGGCGTAGATGTGCGGCACGTCGGTCTGGTAGCGCTCGTTCACCGGGATGCGGCCACGCTCGTCGGCCTTCAGGCCGGCGTTCTCCAGCGCCAGCTTGTCGGTGGCACCGCGGCGGCCAGCCGACACAAGCACGGTCTCCGTGACCACGCGCTTGCCGCTCTTCATGGTCACGATCGGGCGGCCATTGGCCCCCGTGTGGATGTTCGCGACCTGCTCGCCCAATCGAAGCGTCAGGCCCATCTCGCGCGCGTAGGTGCAGAACGCGTCGACCAACTCTCGATCGACCATCTCGAGCAGCTGCGTGCGCTGATCCACGAGCGTCACCTTTACACCGAGCGCCGCCAGCATGCTGCCGTACTCCAGACCCACGATGCCGCCACCCACGACCATGATGTTCTTGGGCAGCTTGGCCATGCACAGCAGGTCATCGCTCGTGAGCACGACCTGATGATCGACCGTGATGCCCGCGGGCAGGCCGGGCGTGGTGCCGGTCGCGATCACGGTGCGCTCGGCATCGAGCACGATGTCGGGCTGCTCCGGGTTCGTGATGCTGATCCAGGTAGGGCTCGCGAACCGCGCGTGCCCGGTGAACACCTGCACGCCATTGCGCGCGAGCTGCGCATTCACCACGTCGCGCTCGGCCTGCATCACCTGGTGCGTGCGGCGCAGAAGCGCCTGAGCATCGGGACGCTGCTTGGGCGCGTACGCTTCGCCGTACAACCGGCGCTGGCGGCGGCCCGACAGATCGAGCACGGCCTCGCGCATGGTCTTGCTGGGCACGGTGCCGGTGTTGATGCACACGCCGCCCAGGTCGGTCTGGCGCTCGATGATCGCGACGCGCTTGCCGAGCTTGGCGGCCTGCACCGCCGCGCGCTGACCACCGGGACCACTGCCGATCACGACCAGCTCGAAGCGTTCCATGCGGGACCTCGTTCGGGACTGCGGGCTCGCTGCATCGGGGGCTGGGCGCGGCCGACCGGCACGCGCGCAGGGCAGGGGCTTGCCCTCGGGCCGGACCCTGCTGCCTCCAGTGTCGGGCGCGCGCCGCCCGGCATGAGGGGCGAACCCGCTCGCGGGCGCTTTTCGTGCGACTCCCGAGGCACTAAGGTAGCGGCCTCAGCAGTCCGCCCGTTCCCGAGGTAAGTGCATGTTCCGCAAGGTCCTGATCGCCAATCGCGGTGAGATCGCCCGCCGCATCGCCGCCACGCTGCGTGAGCTGGGCGTGCGCTCGGTCGCCGTGTATTCCGAGGCCGACCGGGGCAGTCTGCACACGCGCATCTGCGACGAGGCGGTGTTCATTGGACCGGCTGAGGCGCGCGAGAGCTACCTGAACATCCGGGCCGTGGTCGAGGCCGCCCAGCAGAGCGGCGCCGACGCGGTGCACCCGGGGTTCGGCTTCCTGGCCGAGAACGCCGCGTTCGCCGAGGCGGTGGAGAAGGCCGGGCTCACGTTCATTGGTCCGACGCCCGCGCAGATCACCGCCATGGGCGACAAGCGCGAGGCGCGCAAGATCGCCGAGCGCGCGGGCGTGCCCATCGTGCCCGGTGCCGAGGGCGCCGACGCCGATGCGCTGGCTCGGGCCGCGAACGCCATGGGTTACCCGGTCATCATCAAGGCCGCGCTGGGCGGTGGTGGCAAGGGAATGCAGACCGCGCGCAACGAGGCCGAGCTTCGAGAGGGCATTGAAGCCGCGCAGCGCGTGGCCGCCTCGGCGTTCGGCGATCCGAGCGTGTACATCGAGAAGCTGCTGGAGCACGCCCGTCACATTGAAGTGCAGGTGCTGGGCGATGGCCATGGCCGCGCGCTGCACCTGTACGAGCGCGACTGCACGCTGCAGCGCCGCCACCAGAAGGTCGTCGAGGAAGCGCCGAGTGCGTCGCTCACGAGCGATCAGCGCACGGTGGTCACGCATGCGGCGGTGCGGCTGGCCGAGGCCGTGCGCTATCGCGGCGCGGGCACCATCGAGACGCTGCTCACTCGAGAGGGTCAGGTGTACTTCCTCGAGATGAACACGCGGCTCCAGGTCGAGCACCCGGTCACCGAGTTGATCACCGGCATCGACCTGGTGCGCGCGCAGCTCGAGATCGCCGCCACCGGCAAGCTGCCGTGCGAGCAGCACCAACTGCAGCGGCACGGACATGCGATCGAGGTGCGCCTGTACGCCGAGGACGCCGCCAAGGGCTTCCTGCCGCAGGTCGGCACGGTGAGCCGCGTGCGCTGGCCCTACGGGCCGTTCGTGCGCGTGGACCACGGCATCGAGTCCGGAGACTCGGTGAGCATCCATTACGATCCCATGCTCGCCAAGATCATCGCGCATGGTCCCGATCGCGAGACGGCCATTGAACGCCTGCTCGCCGCACTCGATGACACGCGCGTGCATGGCGTGGTGACTAATCTGCCGTTCCTGAAGGCGCTCTTGCGCGCACCGGAGGTGCGCAAAGGCTCCTATGACACGGAGTGGATCGAGCGCGAGTTCCTGCAGCCGTTCGCGGCGCTCATGCAGGCGCCTGCACCCGAGTTGGCGCTGGCCGCGGCCGCGATCGCCGAGGCGCTGGGCGGTTCCAATGCCACCGTCGCGGCTCCTGGTGCCGCTCCTGCCGCCGCCCCCGATCCGTTCGCCGCGCTCGGCCGCTGGCGTCAGGGAGGGCTCGGCGCATGAAGAGCGTGTGGCGTGATGGTGATCGCGTGCGCGAGGTGGAGCTCAAGTCATTGGGTGCGGCCCGCTATGCCGTGAACATCGATGGCGCCACGTTCGAAGTGGCCGCCGAGCTCACGAGCGACGGCCGCCTGCGGCTCACGAGCGACACCGGCACGACCGTGGCCGAGGTGACCGCAGCTGGCACCCAGCGCTTCGTGCGGCTCGGCACGCTGGAGTTCGTGTTGCACCGCGAGGCCAGCGGCCGCCGCGCCGGTGCGGCCGCGCAGGGCGGCATGGAGGCACCCATGCCGGGCGTGATCACCAAGGTCATGGTCGAGGTGGGCGCCGAGGTCGAGAAGGGCCAGCCGTTGCTGGCTCTGGAGGCCATGAAGATGGAGCACATGATCCGCGCCCCGCGCGCCGGCAAGATCAAGCGCATCGCCGCGAGCCCGGGCCAGATGGTGCAGGCGGGAGCGGTGCTGGTGGAACTCGAGGGGTAGTGCAGCACCTTTCGCTTTTGGGTCCGAGGCCTGAAGGACGGATGGCGCGCTGGGTCTGCCTGTGGATGGCTTGCATCTTTGCAGTTGTCTGCGCCCCTCCATGCTCCGCACAGGATGACTCCCCGGTGCAGGGTGCGATCGTGAGTAGTTGCCCGGTTGGCTTCATTCGAGTCGTGCAGATGCACGGTTTCCGGGTGACGGCACCGGGCGCGAAAGGCGTGTTCGAGGATTCGAGTGCCAGGAGGTTGCCTGAGGGTTGGAAACCGTTTCGTGGTTCTTCGCTTCGTCGCCGGCTCGCGAGGATGGCCGGGCTTCCCGTGGACGAAGTGGAAGGTGTCTGGGCGGCTCAAGTCTTTGTTGGAGAGTCAGCCTACGAGCAATGCTTCAAGGACTCCTCGGGCAATGGGTTCTCGCTGAGGGTGCGAGATGACGGATCGAAGCTGACCGGGCATCTCTGCGTGCCGGCCAAGGAGCGCCGCCGGCAGGTTGCAGCGTTCAGAGCGGGCGTGAGCGAAGTTGCAGCAGCGACGGGTCTGATGATCGAACCCTCCGATGCTCAAGAGTGTACCGACTGCAGGCCATCGCACTAGACGCCGATCCTCTGCGACTGCTGGAAGCCCGGAAGGCGTTTGGATCTGGGCCGTCGGATGTGCCTCAAGCCCATGTCCGGCAACGCGATATCTCCGCTCAACCCGCCGCCTCCCCGCGCCGATGACCCCGCTATCGGGAGTGGGTCCCTGGTGATTGACCCTCCGGGGTGCCCTTGTTACCGTCCGGCCCACGCGCAGCAGCCTTGCGCGCGGCTCGCGACGCCACGCTTCTCCAAGCTTCGAGGTGGGCGCTCGTTGAAGGATCACCCTGGAACCATCGGGTTGACTCGACTTCTCGCTACGACATCCGACCTCACTCGAACTCTTGACCGGGCCTCACTCGGGGCGACTCCGGTCGGGAGT
>JAIOPA010000139.1 GCA_021414165.1 Candidatus Eiseniibacteriota bacterium | reverse complement strand
TCGCCATCGGCGACATCGTGACGCTGCGCGAGAAGATCCGCCTGCACGTGCGCGATGCGCGCGCGGCGATCGACGATCTCGAGATGCTGCTGGCGCCGCAGGCATTCGACACCCCGGCCGCGGGCGCGTTGCTGTTCGCGTGCAATGGCCGCGGGCGCGCGTTGTTCGGCGAGCCGGATCGCGACATCGCCACGCTGCTGTCGGCGCTGCCGGGCACCACGCCGGCGGGCGGCATGTTCTGCGCGGGCGAGCTGGGCCCGGTGGGCGAGAAGAACTTCCTGCACGGGCACACCGCGAGTATCGCGATCATCCGCAGCCGCTAGCGGCGCGGGCCGCGCGCCGCTCCAGTCGGGCCCCCGGCGCGCCGATAACGGGCAGGACGCCTGCGCGCACCTCCGCGCGCCGCGATCCCCCGGAGATCCCCGCCATGCTCGAACGCGAGCCCCATGGTTCCGGTTGGCGAATCACGCTGCATGCCAAGGGCGTGCTGCGGTTCTTCCCGGCTGCGTTCCTGCTGCTCTGGCTCTGCGGCTGGGCCGTGGGCGAGTACTTCGCCGGCACTCTGTTGTTGGCGCTCGCGGGGCATGCGCTCGGCCAACACGGTTGGACGAGTTGGCTGCCGCTCATGAAGGGCGTGCCGCCCGAGCCGCCCGTACAGCTGGCGTTCGCGGGGTTCCTCCTGTTCTGGGTCTCGTTCTGGACCTGGGGTGGCCTCACGGCGCTCGGGCAGTTCCTTGCGCTGCTGTTCGGCCGCGAGGAGATCGTGATCGAGGGCGACACGCTCGAACTGCGGCACGTGGCGCTGGTCACGCTGCGCCGTGCGCGCATCGAGGCGTCGCAGATCCGTGGCTTCAATCGCAAGCACGCGGCACTCCTGGTGGAGACGCGCTCCAAGCGTTACTCGGTCGCCACGCTCGGCAGCGTCGAAGAGCGCGACGAGCTGGCGCAGCTGTTGAACGATTGGCACCGCCCCCGCCGCCAGCCGAACCGAGCGGCCGAGCCCGCCACGCCTGCCGAGGGCTACTTCCATGTCGGGGTCGATGAGACCGGCATGCGCTCGCTCGTGGCGGACGTGGGACTGCAGCGAGGCCTCGGGGTCGTGCTGCTGGTCATCGGTGCAGGTCTGGCCTTCGGCGCGTGGGCGATCGCCCGCCACAGTGACTCGCCGGAGCGCTGGCTGGGGCCGGCCATCGCGGGCGGCATCGGCGCACTGTTCCTCTACGGCGGTGGTTGGCTCACGCTCGTGCGCGAGAGCTGGCACCCGCGTTCGGGGTCGCTCGAGCTCCGGCGGCATGCGCTCGGCATGACCTGGACCACGCTGTACCAGCCGGTCGCACTCGAACTCGTGGCCAGCACCGACAGCGACGGGGACTCGCGCTGGACGCTCGAGGTGAGGGGCGAGGGGCGGTTCCGCCGGTTCATCAGCTCGATCAACGACCCCAATCTGCCCCGGTCCGTGGGCGAATGGCTGTCCGAGACGACCGGGGCGCCCCTGCGCGAGAAGGGCGAGCCGAGCCTGTTCGAGCGCGCCGGCTGAGCCCCCCGGGGTGACCCCGAAGGGCCCGGACTCCCCGCCGGTGGGGCCCGTCCGGCACCCCGCCACCCCGCCCGCCACCCCGCCGGCCAACCCGGCGGCCGCCCGGCCGGGCATGGCCCGCTGGTAGCCGTGCCGGGGGCGCGCCGTTCGTGTAATATGCGGCCGTTTCGTCACATCCGCTCCGCATACCACGGTCGCCGCGCGCGTCGGGCATCGCACCCGCGTGCCGCCGCGCCTTTTCATTCATGAGGCATCCCGATGTCGAGCACTCCTGACGTGTTCATCGTGGGCGCTGCGCGCACGCCCATCGGCAAGTTCCTCGGCGGACTCTCCACGCTCAAGGCGTCGGACCTGGGCGCTGTGGCGATCCGCGAGGCCATGAAGCGGGCCAACGTGGCGGGCGACCAGATCGACGAGGTCATCATGGGCCACGTCGTGCAGGCCGGTCAGGGTCAGGCGCCTGCGCGCCAGGCGCTGATCAAGGCCGGCATCAGCCCCATGGCCGGTGCATTCGCGGTCAACAAGGTGTGTGGCTCGGGTCTCAAGGCCGTCATGCTCGCCTCGCAGGCGATCAAGGCCGGCGATGCCGAGTGCATCGTGGCGGGCGGGCAGGAGAGCATGAGCACCGCGCCGCACTATCTGTTCACGGGCCGCCTCGGGCAGAAGCTCGGCGACACGACGCTCAAGGATGGCGTGGTCATGGACGGCCTGTGGTGCTCGTTCAACGACTGCCACATGATCGAGCTGGCGCAGTACACGGCCGAGAAGGCCAACGTGACGCGCGCGCGGGTCGACGAGTTCTCGGTCGACAGCCAGAAGAAGGCCGCCGCCGCACAGGCCGCGGGCCGCTTCGATGCCGAGATGGCGCCGGTGTCCATTGCGCAGCGCAAGGGCGACCCGATCGTGATCTCGAAGGACGAGTCGGTTCGCCCCGAGACGACTCTGGAAGGCCTCGCGAAGCTCGGCCCGGTCACGAAGTCCAAGGACGGCATCATCACGGCCGGCAACGCGCCGGGCTTGAACGACGGTGGCGCGGCTCTGGTGCTCATGAGCGCCGCGCGGGTCAAGGCCACGGGCGCCAAGCCGCTCGCGCGCGTGACCGGCTACGCCACCGGCGGTGGCGAACCGAAAGACCTGTTCTTCGCGCCGATCGACGCCGTGCAGCGCCTCATGAAGAAGCTGGGCGTGGGCATCGGGCACTTCGACCTCATCGAGGCCAACGAGGCCTTTGCCGCGCAGGCCGTGGCCGATGGCGATGCGCTGGGCTGGGACTGGGCGCGCGTCAACGTGAACGGTGGCGCGGTCGCGCTGGGTCACCCGATCGGTGCGAGCGGTGCGCGCGTGCTGGTCACGTTGCTCTATGCGTTGGAGCAGCAGAATAAGAAGACCGGTCTCGCCACGCTCTGTCTGGGCGGTGGCAACGCAGTGGCCCTGTCCGTGGAGCGTGTGTGATGGCCGCCCCCGCGCAGGAGCCGGTGATCACGGTGAGCGCCCACGTGAAGAAGGTCGCGGTAGTGGGTGGCGGCACGATGGGCAATGGCATCGCGCAGGTGTTCGCGCAGAGCGGCTTCGATGTGCAGTTGATCGACGCGAAGCCGGAGTTCGTGGAGCGCGCGCTGGCCACCATCGGCAAGAACCTCGATCGCGTGGCCAAGAAGCAGGCGTGGGACGAGGCGAAGACCAAGTCGATCCTGGCCCGCATCCAGGGCGGCACGTCGCTGGAGTCGGCCAAGGATTGTCAGTTGGTCGTGGAAGCCGTGACCGAGAGCTACGAGTTGAAGAAGCAGATCTTCACCACGCTCGACACGGTCACCGCGCCCAACGCGATCCTGGCCAGCAACACGTCGAGCATCTCAATCACCGAGATCGCGGCCGTGACCAAGCGGCCCGCGCAGGTGATCGGCATGCACTTCATGAACCCCGTGCCGGTCATGACGCTGGTCGAGATCATCCGTGGCATCGCCACGAGTGACGCGACGTACGCGCTCACTGAGGAACTCTCGAAGCGATTGGGCAAGACGCCGGTCGAGGTGAACGACTTCCCGGGCTTCGTGTCGAACCGCATCCTCATGCCCATGATCAACGAGGCGTGCTACACGCTCATGGAGGGCGTGGCGACCAAGGAAGCGATCGACACCGTGATGAAGCTGGGCATGAACCACCCCATGGGCCCGCTCCAGCTGGCCGACCTCATCGGCCTCGACACGTGCCTGAGCATCATGAACGTGCTGCACGAGGGGCTGGGCGATTCCAAGTACCGCCCGTGCCCGCTGCTCCGCAAGTACGTGGCGGCCGGCTGGCTCGGCCGCAAGACGGGCCGCGGGTTCTACGAGTACACGCAGGGTTAGTCCTTCGCGCCGCGAGGCGTGACCCAGGGCGCGAGCCCGGAGATGACGATGTCGACCATGACCCAGAGTGCTGGCATCTCGTTCGAGCTTCCCGAGGACGTGCAGAGCGTCCGCGAGATGGTGCGCGATTTCGCCGAGAGCGAGATCCGGCCCATCGC
>JAIOPA010000138.1 GCA_021414165.1 Candidatus Eiseniibacteriota bacterium | reverse complement strand
AGCGTCGCGCTGGCAGCAGGTGGCCAGCTTCTCGGCCGACACCACGCTCGGTGCGCAGTCGTTGGCCGGCATCACGAACACGGCCGGCGACTTCGACTCGATCGCGTTCGAGCGCCGGCACTACCCGGTGGGCCGTTACCGGTTCGTGGACACGCGCGTGCAGGATGGCTTCGACTACCACTACGTGGTCACGGCCGTCGCACAGCGCATCATCACCGTGTCGGGCACGCCGCGGGTCGATCTACTCGAGAGCCCGTTCCGCACGTTGTTCGCAGGCGTCGTGCGGCCGCGCACCGAGGCCGGTGCGGCGTATCGCGATGGCAAGGTATGGGTGGTGCCGAACCCGTTCCGCGCGCATGCGCCGTGGGAGCGCGAGCCCGTGCCGGGCGATGCGTTCACGCGCCACATCGACTTCCTGGGCCTGCCGCGCGATGTGGCCACCATCCGCATCTACACGCTGGCCGGCGATCTCGTGAAGACGCTCGAGCACGATGGCCGCAGCGGCAATGGCCAGGCGGCGTGGGACCTGATCTCGCGCAACGGGCAGGACATCGAGTCCGGCGTGTACCTGTTCACCGTGTCCTCGCCGTCGATCGGCTCGCAGACCGGCCGCTTCGTGGTGATCCGCTAGCCGGTCGCGGGTACCGCGCTGGTCGGGATGGGCTTCGGGCCGTGACTCCCAGCGCGTACACTCCCTCGCTCTCCGGGAGGTGCACGCGTGATCGGGTCGCTTGGGACAGCCAGCAGTGCGAGGCGTGCGCGTGCCCAACGGTGGCAGCGCGCGGTGCTCGCAGTGCTGTGCTTCGTGGCGTCCGCGGTCCCCGTCCGTGCCGGCATGGACATCGCCAACGATGGCCCCGTGCTCGATGCCGGCCGGTTCGGCATGCGCATCACGAATATCGGCGTGCTCGGCAATGCGTTCTTCAACAAGGGGCTGTCGTTCGACCCGTCGTTCGAGTTCCCCAAGGGTTCGGGGCAAGAGTGTCTGGAGCACGCGGAGCTCTGGGTGAGCGCGCGGCGCACGGATGGCACGGTCAGCGTGTCGGGCGGCCCCATGTTCGAGTGGCGTCCCACGCTCGCGGACGCCGACGTGGTGCGCCGCCGCTATGCGGGCGAGCGCGGCACGCGCGCCACGTTCGATGACGATGGCGACGGCAAGGTGGACGAGGAGTTCTTGGACGGCCGCGATGACGATGGCGACGGTGAGGTCGACGAGGACGTGCGCTTTCCGGCACAGGAGACGGCCGCATGCGTGTTCACTGACGACCAGCGCGAGGCGATCGACTTCGCCTACGAGGGCGGTGAGCGTCATGTGCCGCTGGGGCTCACGGTGCGGCAGGAAGCGCACACCTGGTCGATCACCGGTTACGACAACGTGGCGGGGATCCAGTACACACTGACGAACCACACGCAGCAGACATTGCGCGACGTCTGGATGGGCGTGTACGCGAATCTCGACTCGCGCACCCGCCGCGATGGCAGTGGGCACCTGAACGATCTCGTCGCGTTGGTGCGTGATTCGCTCGCCGTGTTCGAGGGGCGCTCGTCGCTGGCCAGCAACGTCATGCAGAAGGATTGCTTCTCGGTGTTCAACCAGACGGTCCCCGCGGTGCACGACGGCGTCGAGTCGAGCGGCCTTCCGTGGACCTCGATCGTGGGGTTGTCGCACACTACCGACCCGCTCGGGTTCCTGGTGAACGAGGCGTTCCCCGGCGTTCGCGCCGCGCGCGAGGCCGCGCGTGCGCCGAGCCGTGACACCACGTTCCGCTACTCGGTGTTCTCGCTCGGCCTGCCTCCGGGGCAGGGCGGTCCGCCGCTGCTCGACGCCGACCGGGCGCGTGCATTGCGCGGGGAGTTCCCCGGCGCGCGCACCGACCGTGGCCAGGACTACACCGTGCTGGTGTCCTGCGGGCCGTTCGCGCATCTCGATCCGGGGCAGTCCGTGCAGTTCGCGGTCGCACTGGTGGCGGCCGATGGCCGCGATAGCCTGACCGTGGCGCTGCAGAACGCGCACTTGGCCTACCGCGGCACGTCACTCGACCGGGTGCCCGATGCGTCACAGCCCTACAGCGCGACGGACGGCCGCGGTGGAGTGGCCGGTCACGAGTTGTGCTACTCGCCGCCCGAAGGGGTCACGTTCAACTACGACCCACATTGCATCACCAAGTTCTACCGCGACCCCGCCTACTACCCGCCGATCTCGCCGCCGTTCCCGCCTGGTTTCCTGCCGCCCGGCGGATCGTTCGAGATCACGTACACACCGGGCATGACCTGCGTGTGGTCCGATCTCGATTGCGATGCGTGCACCGGGCTCGCGGGCAGGGAGACGGCCGTGCCGTGGTTCGTGCGCGCCCCTTCGCCGCCGCAGCCGGCCACGCGCGTCACGGGCGGCGATCGCAAGGCGATCGTCGAATGGGACGACCTCGCCGAGATCCAGATCAGCGCGGGCATCCTGCCGGGTGCGCCGTATCAGTTCTGGGGTTATCGCGTGTACCGGCTCGATGACTGGGACCGCGAGTCATTGCTGCCCGCCACGTCGCGCTGGCAGCAAGTCGCGAGCTTCGGCGTGGACACCACGTTGGGCGCGCAACCGCTGTCGCGGATCCTGCAGAGCGCGGTTGACTACGATTCGGTCGTGTACGAACGGCGGCATCATCCGGTTGGCCGCTATCGCTTCGAGGACACGCGCGTGCTCGACGGTTTCGACTACCACTACGTGGTGACGACCGTGGCGTATCGCTCCACCACCATCACGGGCTCGGTTCGCACGGAGTTGCTCGAGAGCCCGTTCCGCACGGTGTTCTCAGACGTCGTCCGGCCGCGCATCCAGTCGGGTACGACCGAGCGGAGTGGACGCGTGTGGGTGGTGCCGAACCCGTATCGCGCGCGTGCCCCGTGGGACCGCGAGCCGGTACCCGGCGATGCGATCACGCGTCATCTCGACTTCTTCGGGCTGCCCGCCGAGCGCAGCACGATCCGCATCTACACCCTGGCCGGCGACCTCGTGCAGACCCTCGAGCACGACGGCTCGCGCGGCGATGGCCAGGCCGCCTGGAACCTGGTGTCGCGGAACGGACAGGAGGTCGAGTCCGGCGTCTACCTGTTCACGGTCGAGGCCGCGCGCGCCGGGCACCAGACCGGCCGGTTCGTGGTGATCCGCTAGGCCTTCCGGCCGCTCCCAACTTCGCCCTCGCCAGACCCCGCCCCGGCGTGTTACTGCTCATCTGTGCAGTTCGCAGGGACCACCGGGTGGGAGGTGCACGTGCAGGTGCGAGCGGGGCGATTCCTCAAGAATGGCGCGGGTATGGGCGGGCTCCCCGAGTGGCTGCAGGCGTTCGCGGCCCGGCCCGAGAACGAGGGCGCGCTGTCGCACTGGGAGACGCTGCCGGCCCGCTCGGCGCGCTTCGGCGAGCTGCAGCCGCCGCTGCCGCCCGCGCTGCAGGCGGCGCTGGCCGAGCGCGGCATCGAGCGGCTCTACACGCACCAGGTCTGCGCGATCGAGGCGCTGCGCGCCGGGCGCGACACCGTGGTGGTCACGGGCACGGCGTCGGGCAAGTCACTGTGCTTCCACCTGCCGGCCATCGAGAAGCTGCTCGAGGAACCCGGTGCGACCGCGCTCTATCTGTTCCCCACCAAGGCGCTCGCGCAGGACCAGCTCAAGAGCCTCACGCGTCTCGCGCAGGGCGGCTTCGGTCTGGCGGGCGAGGTGCGCGCGGGCGTGTACGACGGCGACACCGCGGCGTCCACGCGCAAGAAGCTGCGCGAGGAGGCCAACGTCATCTTGTCGAACCCCGACATGCTGCATGCCGGCATCCTGCCGCAGCACGCCAAGTGGGCACGCTTCCTCAAGAACCTGCGCTTCGTGGTGATCGACGAGATGCACGCGTATCGCGGCATCTTCGGGAGCCACGTGTCGCTGGTGCTGCGGCGGCTCGAACGCCTGGTGCGGCATTACGGCGGCGAGTTCCGCTACGTGCTGTGCAGCGCCACGATCCGCAATCCCGCCGAGCTGGCCACCGCACTCACCGGGCGCGACGTGGCACTGGTCGACGACGATGGCGCGCCGCGCGGCGAGAAGCACTTCGTGTTCTGGAACCCGCCATTCCGCGACGACACGCGCGTGGAGCGGCGCAGCTCGAACGTGGAGGGCTCGTGGTTGCTGGCGGGTGCGCTCGAGCACGGCGCGCAGGCCATCGCATTCACCAAGTCGCGCGTGTCGGCCGAGCTGGTGTACCGCTACACGCGCGAGCATCTCGAGCGCACGCGTGCACGCATCCCGGGCGAGACGCGCGACGGACTCGCCGCACCGGTCGCACCGTTGCACGAGCGGCTGCGGCCGTATCGCGGCGGCTATCTGCCCGAGGAGCGCCGTGCCATCGAGCAGGCGTTGTTCTCGGGTGAGCTGCGCGGCGTGGTGAGCACCAACGCGCTCGAGTTGGGCATCGACGTGGGCGGGTTGGACGCTGCGGTGCTGGTGGGCGCGGCACCCACGCTGGCGAGCATCTGGCAGCAGGCGGGGCGCGCGGGCCGCAGTGGCGCGCCGTCGCTGGTGGTGCTGGTGGCGTACAACGACACGGTCGACCAGTACCTCATGCGGCGGCCGCAGTACCTGTTCGGGCGGCCCACCGAGTCGGCGTGCATCGATCCGCACAACCCGTACATATTGGCGCAGCAGATGGCGTGCGCGGCCTACGAGCTGCCGTTGTCCGACACCGACGAGCACGCGTTCGGCGAGCAGATGCGCGATGTGCTGGCGGCACTCGAGGACGCCGGCGAGACGCGTGTGATCGATGGCCGCGCGTACTGGGCCAAGAGCGATTTCCCGGGCGCCAAGGTGTCGCTGCGCACCATGAGCGACGACACGTACACCATCGTCGATGCCACGCGCGAGAACGCGGTCATCGGCACGGTCGATGCCATCAGCGGGCTCGAGCTGGTGTACCCCGACGCGATCTATCTGCACGAGGGCGAGACGTGGTGGGTCCGCAAGCTCGACCTGGAGCAGAAGGTGGCCACCGTAGAGCCGCGCACGGCCGACTACTACACGCAGCCCGTGCTCGACTCCAACGTGCGCGTGCGGCACGAGGTGCGCGCGCGCGACTGGCGCTCGGAGTGCGCGCACTTCGGCGAGGTCACCTACAGCTGGCAGACGATCGCGTTCAAGAAGATCCGCTATCGCTCGCTCGATGCGATCGGCTACCACCCGCTCGAGCTGCCGCGGCTCACGCTCGAGACGAGCGGCTTCTGGCTGGCGCCCAACGAGGCCACCACGCGCGAACTCAACATGCGCGGATTGAACCCGTGGGAGGCGCTGTCGGGCGTGCGCAATCTGTTCGTGCAGCTACTGCCGCTCATGGCCATGTGCGATCCGCTCGACCTGGGCGGCATGCTCGATTCCGCGAACACCGGGCGGCCCACGCTGTTCATGTTCGATCGCTATCACGGCGGGTTGGGCTTCGCCGAGCAGGGTTGGGCGCGGCTCGACGAACTGGCCGAGGCGTCACTCGCACATCTGGTGGGCTGTCCGTGCGGCACGGGCTGCCCGGCGTGCGTGGGGCTGCCGGTGCTGCGGCCGGCTCAGCAGCAGGACTGGGATGGCATCAAGAACACCAAGGAGATCCCGTCCAAGGACGCCGCGCGCTTCCTGCTGGAGTACTGGTTGTCGCGGTGAGAGCTCAATAGACGATCGCGGTGGTGCGCGCGTTATGCCCGGCGGTGTGCAGGCGGATCACGTACACGCCCGGCGCGAGCGTGTTGGGCACCGGCCACGAGTGCGAGCCCGCAGCCAACGACTGCGCCGTGCGCGCGACCACGCGCCCGCTCACATCGAGCAGTTCCAGTCGCACGTCGTCAGGTTCGGCCAACTCGAATGCCACGCGCAGCGCGCCATGCGACGGGTTGGGGCGCGCGCCGAACAGCCCGAAGGCCGCG
>JAIOPA010000137.1 GCA_021414165.1 Candidatus Eiseniibacteriota bacterium | reverse complement strand
AGCGCCGGGTACTGCAGCAGGATCGCCGCGACCTCGTCGAGCACCGGGAAGCTCTCGGGCTTCAAGCTCGCCTTGTTCGTGTCGAAGTTGATGTTCTGCAGGCGGATCATGCCGGTGTCGAGCAACTGCGTCTCTTTTTCGCTCACCTCGATCGGGCAGCCGTTCACATCGACCTTGAGGCCAGCCGGCGTCGCCGGGCACTGGTCGATACCGTCCGCCACTCCGTCGCCGTCGGTGTCGACCGGGCAACCCTTGGCGTCGACCACCGCACCCTTGGGCGTGTTCTCGCACTGGTCCAGACCATCGAACACGCCGTCGCCGTCGGTATCCATGGGGCAACCGAGCGCGTCGACCTTGGCGCCCTTGGGCGTGTCGGGGCACGTGTCGATACCGTCCGCCACACCGTCGCCGTCGGCGTCGGTCGGGCAGCCGTTCTTGTCGACCTTGGCGCCCTTGGGCGTGCCTTCGCACTTATCAAGGCCGTCCCACACGCCATCGCCGTCGGAGTCGATCGGGCAACCCTTGGCGTCGACCTTGGCGCCGATCGGCGTGTTGGGGCACTGGTCGAGCCAGTTGCGCACGCCGTCGAGGTCCTGGTCCTTCGACTTGCCGCGGAACGTGAACTGCAGCGCGGCCGTGGCCACCAGGTGGTTCGAGAACTCGCTGGCGTTGGGGCTCTGCAGCATGACGTCGCGGACCTGGAGCCGCAGATGGGTGCGCTCCTTGCCCATGAGGCTCATGATCACGCCCATACCGATGGACGGCGAGCCCTTCTGGCTGATGAGCACGGCATCGTTGTCGAAGAAGCGGCCGTAGCCCATGCCCGTGATGATGTAGGGCGTCACCTTTTCCGACGGATCGCGCAGGCTCCAGCGCAGATCGAGACCGGTCCACGACAGGCTCACATCGTTGCCGCCTGCGGTGTCGAGACGCTTGGCCGGGCTGTTGAGCCACGATCCCTCGAAGGTGAGGCCCGTGGACCAGCGATACGCGAGCGACGCGGTACCGGCCGGCGAGTCCTTCACGAAGTCACGGGCGTCGAAGAACGTCCAGCCGCCACCGACCGTGGCTTCGACCGGATGACCGGCGACCTGGGCGCGCGCGGGCACGGCCGCGAGCGCGAACAACAGAACGCGGACCTCCTGGGACCCGGTACGGTCGACAACGGAACGCAGCCGAAGGCGTCCGCGCACTTGGGACCGGTATCGGACGTCGTCCCGGCGCGGGGCAAAGGCACCCTAGGCTTGCGATTAGCCGGTTATTGGTAGCACCCGGGTGGGCCCGGGTCAACGGGCGGCGGGGCCCGGAGCGGGCCTGCCGCAGGCGCGACCGGGCCGCGGCCCGCGGACGGTTCCGGAACCCCGCAGCGCCGCGCTCTTGCGCCCGGCGCCACCCCGGCGGCAGTGTGCGGGGCGAGCGTTCCGCCGTTCCCCATTCCCGCCGGAGGCTGCCATGGACACCGCCGCCCGCAACGCCCTGATCGAGCAGTACCGCGCCGGTTACGACGAGGTCGCCAAGGCTCTCGAGGGCTTCCCCGCCGACCAGCTCACCGCCCGCCCGTTCCCCGGCAAGTGGACGGCGGCCGAGATCGTGCACCACCTGGCCGACAGCGAGACGCAGAGCGGCACGCGCATCCGGAAGTTGCTGGCCGAGGCCTACCCGGTCATCCAGGGCTACGATCAGGACACCTGGACCGTGAAGCTGCACTACAACGAGCGCCCCATCGGCCCGTCGCTGGCCGCGTTCAAGGCCGCGCGCGAGAGCACCGCGCAGCTGTTCGAGTACATGAGCGAGGCGGACTGGCGCAAACTCGGCTGGCACACCGAAGGCGGCAGCTATCACAGCGAGCGCTGGCTCGAGATCTACGCCGCGCATGCGCGTGGCCACGCCGAGCAGATCGCGCGCTTGAAGGCGGCACTCAAGAAATGATCTGGCGCTGCTGCGACGTTTCGTACGACCTGTCCGAGCGCGTGCTCGTGATGGGCATCTTGAACGTCACGCCGGATTCGCTCTCGGACGGCGCGCGCTGGCTGGATCCGGCGGCGGCGGCGGCACGGGCGCACGAGTTGCTGGCGCAGGGCGCCGACATCATTGATCTGGGCGCTGAGAGCACGCGCCCGGGCTCTGCCGCGGTGCCGGCGGACGAGCAGTGGCGGCGGTTGGAGCCGCTGCTCGAGCGGCTCGCGGCCGAGCGCCCCGACGCCGTGGTGAGTTGCGACACGCGCGACGCCGTGGTGGCCGAACGTGCACTGGCGGCGGGCGCGCGCATCGTGAACGACGTGAGCGCGCTGTCGGATCCGCGCATGGCGGCCGTTTGTGCGGCTGCGGGCGCGGGGCTCGTGCTCATGCACATGCGAGGCACGCCCGAGACCATGCAGGCCGACACGCATTACGACGACGTGGTCGGCGAGGTGAGCACTCACCTCGCCGAGCGCACCGCACGCGCACGCGCGGCCGGTGTGGTGGGCGAGGCGATCGCGTGGGACCCGGGCATCGGGTTCGGCAAGAGCGCCGAGGGCTCGCTGGAGCTACTCGCGCGCGGCATAGGGCCACTGCGCAGCGCGTCCGGCCGCCCCGTACTGGTGGGTGCGAGCCGCAAGAGCTTCCTGGCGCGGCTCACGGGCGGTGTGGGCCCGTCGGCCGACCGCGTCCCCGAGAGCCTGGCCGCCGCCACGATCGCCGTACTCGAGGGCGCGAGCATCCTGCGCGTGCACGACGTGGCCGAGACGGTGAAGGCGGCCAAGGTGGCGGTCGCCACGCGCGATGTCCAGAGGCGGAACCCTACCCGCGCGTGATACGGTCGCGGGCGTGATGACTCCCGTTCACACCTTCTGGCTCCTCGACGTCCTCGACATCCTGATCGTCGCGGCGCTCTTCTACCGGCTCCTGTCGCTGGTACGAGGCACGCGCAGCGCGCAGATGATCGTGGGACTGCTCGTCATCGCCGGTGTCGGGCTCGTGGCGAACTACTTCGACCTGTTGGCGGTCAAGTGGATCGTGTCGAGCTTGAAGACCGTGTGGCTGATCGTGTTCGTGATCCTGTTCCAGCCCGAGCTGCGTCATGCGCTCGCGCAGTTCGGCCGCACGCGCTACTTCCGGAGCTTCCTGCGCGGCGAGAACTACGGCGTGCTGGGCGAGGTGATCCGCGCGGTCGAGAACCTGGCGGCGCGCCGCCACGGCGGGCTCATCGTGATGGAGCGCAATGTGGGTCTGCGCAACTTCGTCGAGACGGGCACGCGCATCGACTCCAAGGTGTCGGCCGAGCTGCTGGTGACGCTGTTCAGCCCGGGCTCGCCGCTGCATGACGGCGCGGTGATCCTGCGCGAGGACACGATCATCGCGGCCTCCTGCATCCTGCCGCTCTCGAGCAATCCGCTCACCGCCATCTCGCTGGGCACGCGTCATCGCGCAGCGCTCGGCTTGTCCGAGGAGACCGACGCGGCGGTGATCGTGGTGAGCGAGCAGACCGGTGCGATCTCGGTGGCGCAT
>JAIOPA010000040.1 GCA_021414165.1 Candidatus Eiseniibacteriota bacterium | reverse complement strand
CTCGTGAACTCGCGCACCATCTCGGCCGTGATCCAGAGCTTCTTCGGATCCAGCCAGCTGTCGCAGTTCATGGACCAGACCAACCCGCTCGCCGAGCTCACGAACAAGCGCCGTCTGTCCGCACTCGGACCGGGCGGCCTCACGCGTGACCGCGCCGGCTTCGAGGTGCGTGACGTGCATTACACGCACTACGGCCGCGTCTGCCCCATCGAGACGCCGGAAGGTCCGAACATCGGTCTGATCTCGTCGCTGTCCACGTATGCCAAGGTCAACGAGTTCGGCTTCCTCGAGACGCCGTACTTCCGTGTGAGCGAGCCGACGTCGAGGACCGCGCGCGCATCGCGCCGGCCAACACGCCGTTCGACAAGAAGACGGGCGGTCTCGAAGAGCCGATGCTCACCGTGCGTTCGCAGGGTGAGTACCCGTCGGTCGATCGCAACGATGTCGATTACATGGACGTGTCGCCGATCCAGCTGGTGTCGCCGGCTGCCGCGCTGATCCCGTTCCTCGAGCATGACGACGCCAATCGCGCCCTGATGGGTTCGAACATGCAGCGTCAGGCCGTGCCGCTGCTCGTGACCGAGGCCCCGTTCGTGGGCACCGGCCTCGAGGACAAGGTGGCCGAGGACTCGGGTGCGCTCGTGCTGGCGCGCCGTTCGGGCGTGGTCGAGTTCGTCTCGGGTGAGATGATCGCGATCCGCTACGAGCGTGACGAGGACGAGCCGGAGTTCGATTACTCCGAGCAGCCGAACCTCGACCTGTACCGGCTCACGAAGTTCCGCCGTTCGAACCAGGACACCTGCTTGAACCAGCGCCCGGTCGTCACCGAGGGCACGAAGGTCAAGAAGGGCCAGGTCATCGCGGATGGTCCCGCCACGCGTGAGGGCGAGCTGGCGCTCGGCCGCAACGTGCTCGCGGCGTTCCTTCCGTGGGGCGGTTACAACTACGAGGACGCCATCCTGGTGGGCGAGAAGCTCATCAAGAACGACGTCTTCACCTCGGTCCACATCGAGGAGTTCGAGCTGCAGGTGCGTGACACGAAGCGCGGCGTGGAAGAGATCACGCGCGAGATCCCGAACGTGTCCGAGGAAGCGGTCAAGAACCTCGACGAGGAGGGCGTCATCCGCATCGGCGCCCGCGTCCGTCAGGGCGACATCCTCGTGGGCAAGGTGACTCCGAAGGGCGAGCAGGAGTTGTCGCCCGAGGAGCGTCTGCTCAAGGCCATCTTCGGCGATAAGGCCGGAGACGTGCGTGATGCCTCGCTCAAGGCGCCTCCTGGTATGGACGGCATCGTGATCGACATCAAGGTCTTCTCGCGCCGCGAGAAGGACGAGAGCACGAAGGCCCAGGAGAAGAAGAAGACCGAGAAGCTGCGCCGCGAGTCCAAGAAGGAGCGTGAGCGTATCGCCGAGGTGCGTCTGTCGAATGCGACGCAGATCCTCGACGA
>JAIOPA010000202.1 GCA_021414165.1 Candidatus Eiseniibacteriota bacterium | reverse complement strand
AGCTTCGCGATGCTGCTGTGCTCGATGGTTCGCGTTCGTTGGCCGCTGATGCCGCCAGGAATCTGGCGGAACTGCTCGCCCATCTGGCGGTGATCAAGCAGCGTCGCCTGTTCGCGGCCGCCGGCTACCCGTCCATGTACGATTTCTGTGTGCACGAACTCGGGCTGTCCGAGGACGCCTCGGCCCGACGGCTCACTGCGGCGCGTCTGGCCGCGGACCATCTGCAACGCTTCGATGCGATCGCCGACCAGCGGCTCACACTCAGCACGCTGCTGTTGCTCTCGCCGTTCGTTGGAGCAGTGCCCGTCGCGGAGTTGATCGACGGACTCGCGCACAAGAGTCACGCGGCATCGCAGGAGTGGCTCGCCGCACGCTTCCCGCAGTCGGCGCTGGCGACCCGCATGGAGTTCGTGAACAAGGACGGTTCGCGCACTCCCGCTGACGCGGGTACCACTTCGAGCGAGAACGAACCCGATGAGAAGGGACAACTCGCGACATCGCGAGTTGCTCCTTCGAAAACGAGCGGATCCGCGAACTCGAGGGAACCACTTCCGCGCGGCCGCACGATCCCGTTGAGTGCCGAGCAGGTCGCCTACCAGTTCACCGTGGCACGCGCGACGCATGAGTTGTTGCTGCGCGCACAAGAGCTGCTGGGCGCCGAGGTCGCGCCGGGCGATCTCGCAAGGGTGTTCGAACTGGCGCTCAAGTCGCTCGTGCGCGACCGCGAGAAGTCACGTCACGGTCTGCACACCGAGTCACGCAGCACGAGCGCCGCACCCGCACGCGGCCGCTGCATCCCGGCGCAGCTCAAGGCGCAGGTCTACCAGCGCGACCAGGGCCAGTGCGCGTTCATGACCGACGACGGCCTGCGCTGCAAGTGCCGAGCGGATCTGCAGTACGACCACATCGTGCCCGTGGCCCACGGCGGCCGCACCATCGCCGACAACCTGCGGCTGCTCTGCGCTGCGCATAACCAGTACGAAGCCGATCGCAAACTCGGCCGCGACTTCATGGAGCAGAAGCGACGCGACGCCGTGACGTACTGCGCGAGCGAAGCGACGGGCGACGTTCGAGCCCCCATGCACAGGAGCGGCGGCGTGGACCACCCCCCGGAGCGGGGCGAGAGCGACGCGACGGGGCCCCCGCGAGGAGTGCGGTCCACGCCTCCGCGGTACGAGCAGGTGTCCGCGAACGCGATCGTCGAACCGGGCACAACGTGGCGGCAGGTGTCCGCGATGCACGACTGTCGAACCGGGCAAAGCCAATCGCCCCGGGGCGAGTGGATTGCCCACACGCCCCGGGCGACCGCTCGCTACTTGCGCACCGGTGACGCCACGCCGTACTCGGGGGCCGGGCTTGTCCATGAGGAAGTGATCGAACCACTTCTTGATGTGCTGCTGGTTCTGCACGCGGCGCGACGGCATCCCGGAGCGTGACAGTTCGTGGTTCTCGCCCGGGAACCGCACCATGACCACGGGCTTCTTCTGGTAGTAGAGCCCGCGGAACATGACCTCGCCCTGCGCGATCGGCGTGCGCCAGTCCTCCTCGGAGTGGATCACCATGAGCGGCGTCTCGATCTGCGGCAGCATCGTGCTGGGCGAATGCTTCGCGAAGTCCTCCGGGTGCTCCCACGGTGCGCCACGGAACCAGAACGGATGGAACATGGCGAAGTCGCACGAGTAGAACATGCCCGCCCAGTCCGACACGCAGCGCTGGGTGATCGCGGCGGCGAACCGGTGCGTCTTGGCGATGATCCAGTTCGTGAGCAGGCCACCACCGCTGCCGCCGGTCACGCCCATGCGCGCGGTGTCGATGTAGCCCTGGGCCACCACATGGTCCACACCGGCCATGAGGTCGTCGTAGTCGACGCCCGGGAACTCGTACTGGATGCAGTCCGCGAACCTCTGGCCATAGCTCGTGCTGCCGCGCGGGTTCGTGTACAGCACCACATAGCCCGCCGCCGCCTGCACGCGGTACTCGTGGAAGAAGCCCACGCCGTAGGCGGTGTGCGGACCGCCATGGATCTGCAGGATGAGCGGGTACTTCTTCTTGGGGTCGAAGCCCGGCGGCTTCACGATCCAGCCCTGGATGCGCGTGCCATCGGCCGATGCGTACTCGATCTCCTCCACCTCGCCCAGCGCCACGCCCGCCAGCATCTCGGCATTGGCGTCGAACAGCGGCGTGAGCGTGCGGCGCTCAAGGTCGTACACGCACAACTCGCCTGGCGTGCGCACCGAACCCAGCGTGAGCGCCACGCGCTTGCCGTCGGCCGAGACCGTGCCGGCGATGACCTCGCGGTCGGACGGCGTGAGATCCTCGACCTTGCCGCTCGCCAGGTCACACAACGACAGATACGCCGCACCGCGACGCGCGTGCACGAACACCGCGGCCTTGCCGCCGAGCGCAAAGCCCAGCGGGTAAGCACCACCGCCGCGTGGCGGATGCTGGTCGGAGTTGATGCCCTCATCCACGTGCAGGTCGAGCCCCGCGGTGAGCACGCGCGGCTTCGTCATGGGACGCGCGCCATCGAACAGCAACAGATGGTTGGCCTCGTACGTGTTGGGCTTCTCGGCGCGCACGCCGCCCACGGCGAGCACGCGGCCATCGGCATGCTCCACGAACGGCCCCAGCGGGCCCGCGATGTCGGCCACGAGCGTCATGGCCTCACCGTCCGTGGGCGTGGCCAGCGACGCGCTCACGCTGCGGATGTCGGAGTCCTCGCCCGGCGTCTCGAACCACGGCGCCGCGCGGCGATCGGTCACGAAGCGCACCTCGCGGCCATCGCTCGACCACGCGATCGCGCCCTCCTTGTGAGCGCGCCCACAGGTGAGGCGCGTGGGCTCGCCACCGTCGGCGGCCACCACCCACACATGATCGAGATGCTCGAAGTCGGTGAAGCCCTCGTTGTTCCAACGGAACTCGGGGCTCGTCACCACGCGCGCCGGCTCGTGCTTGGGCGGCTTGGCGTCGGCCTTGTCGAGCTCGGGATCGTGCCCCGACAAGAACGCGAGGCGCGTGCCGTCGGGCGACCACCTGGGCGAGTGCGCGCCCTTCACGAGCGACGTGATCGCGCGCGCCTCACCACCCGCCAGCGGTAGCACGTGCAACTGCGGCGGCTTGCCCGGCTCGCTGCGGCGCACGAACGCGAGCTGCGTGCCATCGGGCGACCAGCGCGGCTGGCCCGAGCGGCCGTCATGCGTGAGCGCGCGCGGCGGGCTCACCTCGCCGCCCGCGGCCGGCACGTTCGCGAGCCACAGGTCGGTGCGGTACTCGTCCTCGGCGGCATCGATGCGCACGAGCGTGAACGCGATGCTGCGGCCATCGGGCGAGATCTGGGGATCGGCGATCCAGCGGAACCGCAGCACGTCATCTTCGAGCATCACAGCCTCCGGGGGTGCGCCGGCCGCACGCCGGACGCCACGTGCGCCACGGTAGTCCAGCGCGCGCGGCACGCGCCAGCCCCCGCCTCCGCACACGCGACGAACGCCGCTTGGGCGCGGCTCGGTGCGTGTGCGAGACTGCGCGGCCCTTCCCACCCCCCGAGGATCCCGTGACTCCCTTCGACCGCTCCCGGCTGCCGCGCGACCTGCGTCCGTTCCTGGACGACGCCGGACGGCTGCGGCAATGGCCGTCGCGCTACAAGGTGCAGCGCATGGCCATCGCGCTCATCTCCCAGCGCTTCGAGGCGGGCCGCGAGTACCACGAGAAGGACGCCAACTTCGTCATCATGGATGGCCACACGTTCGCGGACTGGGCGCTCATCCGCCGCTCGCTCGTGGACTGGGGATTCATGACGCGCGAGTCCGATGGCTCGCGCTACCGGTTGAGCGAGCGCGCACCCGAGCTCGTGCAACGAGAACTCGGCAACGCCCCTGCGTCGGACGAGGCCACGGCGTGAGCACGACCCCGGTCAAGGGTGCGGCCCCGTGGATCGCGTTCGCCGTGTGTTGCTCGATCTGGGGCAGCACGTTCCTGTTCATCCGCATGGGCAACGACACCATGCCGCCGGTGTGGGCCGCCACGGTGCGGTTGGCGCTCGCGGCGGTCATGTTCGCGCTCATCACGCTCGTGCTGCGCCGGCCCTGGCCGCGCGGCGCGCAACTCGAGGCCGCGGTGTGGTTCGGCGTGGTCGACTTCGGCGTGAGCCTGCCGCTCCTCTACTGGGGCGAGCAGAAGGTGCCCAGCGGTATCGCCGCCGTGCTCTACGCCACGATCCCGCTCACCACAGCACTGTTCGCACGCCTCTTCGGCCTCGAGCCGCTGCGGCCACGCATCGTGATCGCCTCGATCGTCGCCATCCTGGGCGTATGGCTGCTGTTCTCCTCGAGCCTCGGCGGCACGCTGGACCCGGTGCGGCTCGTGGCCGTGTTCGCGGCCGCCACCACGGCCGGGCTCGCGGGTGTGCTGCTCAAGCGCGCACCCGGCGCCGATCCGTTCGCCACCAATGCCTGGGGGCACGGCATCGGCGCGGTCATGTGCTTCGTGGCCAGTCTGTTGCTACGCGAGCCACAGGTCATGCCGCAGGGCGAGGCCTGGATCTCGCTCGGCTATCTCACCATCGTGGGCTCGCTCGGCGCGTTCGCCACGTTCGCGTGGCTCATCACGCACTGGCCGATCACGCGCATCAGCTTCGTGTCGGTGATCGTGCCGGTCGTCGCACTGGTGCTGGGCATGCTCGTGCTGCATGAGCGGCCCGGTTCCACGGCGTTGCTCGGCTCGTGCGTCATCCTGGGCGCCGTGATCACCGGGATCGTGGGTGATCAGCAGGCCCGCAACCGCGACTCAGCTGCGGCCGAACGCGGCTGACACAGCCGTCATCGCGCCCGGCTCGGCGCGGCGCTCGAGTCCCGCGAAGCGCTCCGCGAGTGTCTCGCCGAGCGACGCCGGCGTGAACTCGCGCAGCACGGTGAGCGCCTCGCCCGCCTTGCCCGCGGGCAGCTCGCGCTCGAGTTCCAGGATCATGCCCTCGCTCTCGCGCGCCAGCCGCACCAGCGACTCGGCGATGCGCGCGAAGCGCACCGGCTCGGCGTCCTCGAGCCCGGCCAACAGGAACTCGACCTCGAGCCGCGTGGCCATGGGACGCGGCAGCGCCAACAGCGCGTCGATCGCCGCCGGCGGCAACGAGCCCCAAAGACCATCGAGCAACGGCTTCACGCGCAGGTCGCCCAGTGCCAACAACGCGCCCGCGAGCCCGGCCCGCACGCCGTCGGGTTCGGCGTGCTCGATGAGCGTGCGCACCATGCGCGGCCCGGTCATGAGGTCGCCCGCGGTGGGCGCCATGCGCATCGCGAACACGAGTGCCGCGGTGCGCACCAGCGCGGCGTCGCGCTCGCGCTGCAGCACGGGCAACAGCGCCAGCACGGTGGTCGCGCCACTGGCGATCGAGGCCGCCAGGTCATCGATGAGCCCAGCGCGCTCGTCCACGGTCACATCGGTGAGCAACCGTTCGTAGAGGTCGCCGAGCACGGCCGAGGTCGCCGGATCGCGCCGCACGCCGAAGTAGAGCGCCAGCTGGTAGGCGACCGGCAGCAACTCCTCCTCGCGCACCTTCGCCATCGTCTCGGCATCGCCGAGCGCGGCCACCAACGGCTCCAGGTAGTCCGTGGGCAGCACGCGCTTCTCACGTCGGTCACGCTTCGTGGGCTTCACAGGGCTCCGTTCGGGGGTCGCTTGAGCACGGCGGTCGGCTCGTTCAGAGTGCAGCATCTTCTCATGAGGAGGCGTGCTTGACCCAGTGGCTGCGCCGCTACGCCGAGTGGCTTCACCTGCGCTGGCCCGCAGGCCGTGTCGAACCACTACCGGAGCGCGCTCCGGATGGCGCGACGAGCGTGCCCGGGGTGTATGTGGCGGGCGACCTCACCGGTGTGCCGCTGCTCAAGCTGGCGCTCGACTCCGGCGCGCGCACCGTGCGCGCGATCGCCGCTTCGCTCGGCGCGGGACGTGACCGCGGCATCGCGGACCTGGTCGTGCTGGGCGCCGGCCCGGCCGGTGTGAACGCCGCGCTCGAGGCCAGGCGCCTCGGGCTCTCGTGCGTGCTGCTCGAGGCCGCCGAACCGTTCGCCACGTTGCGCGCTTTCCCGGTCGGCAAGCCCATCTTCACCTACCCCACCGGACTCCGCCCCGAAGGCGCGCTAACGCTGAGCGCTCCGATCAAGGAGCCTCTTGTCGAGGAACTCGACGCGCAGTTCGCGGCCGCGGGGCTCGCGATCACGCAGGGCCGCGCCGAGCGCATCACGCGCGACCGTGACGCGCTCGCCGTGGAACTGGCCGAGGGCGCGCCGCTGCGCGCGCATCGGGTGCTCATCGCCATCGGCCGCTCGGGCGACTTCCGCCGGTTGAACGTGCCCGGCGAATCACTCGGACACGTGACGAACCGGTTGCACGATCCATCCGCCTATCGGGGCGCCCACGTGCTGGTGGTGGGCGGTGGCGACTCCGCGGCCGAGGCCGCGGTCGCACTGGCCGAGGCCGGCGCGGCCGTGACGCTGTCGCACCGCGGTCCCGCACTCGTGCGGCCGCGCGAGGCCACGCGCGCGCGCATCGACGCGCTCGCGGGCACCGGTCCCGGCCGCATCAACCGGCTCGCGGACTCGCAGGTCAACGCCATCGAGCCGCAGCACGCACAGGTCGCGCACGGTGGCCGCACGCACACCGTGCCCGCCAAGCCCGTGTTCGTGCTCATCGGCCGCGAAGCGCCACTGGCGTTCCTGCGCCGCTCGGGCGTGCGGCTCACCGGCGAGTGGCGGCCGCTCGACCGCTTGGGGTTCGCGGGGTTCCTCGCGTTCTGCGCGTGGCTCTACAACTGGAAGTCGGGCGGTGTCATGACCGACCTCTGGTACCGCAACCACTGGTTCCCGACCGATGTGCCGCAACGCCTCGCGGCATTCGGCGGCGCGGTCGCCACACAGGCCGCCGATCCCTCGAGCCTGCTGGGCGTGCTGGCGATCAGCGCCTCGGGCCCGTCGTTCTGGTACACGCTCGCCTACACGCTCGTCATCGTCATCTTCGGCGCGCGGCGCATCCAGCGCCGCGCCACGCCGTACATCACCGCGCAGACGCTCACGCTCATGGCCGTGCAGGTCGTGCCGCTGTTCCTGCTGCCCGAGGTGTTGCTGCCGCTCGCCGGCGCGCATGGCCTGTTGCCACCTGCGGTGGCCGATGCGCTCTTCCCCGTGGTCACATATGGCCATGGCCGTGAGTACTGGCGCGCGTACGGGTTCATCCTCGCGTGGCCGTTGAACGTGTACAACATCTTCACGCACCAACCGCTCTGGGCCTGGATCGCAATCGGGTTCGTCCAGACATTCGTGTTGATCCCGCTCGCGGTCACCAAGTGGGGCAAGGGTGCCTACTGC
>JAIOPA010000136.1 GCA_021414165.1 Candidatus Eiseniibacteriota bacterium | reverse complement strand
CGCCGAGAACGGCGAGATCTCGCCGTACGAGTAGAAGCCCACCATCTCCGGCGCGGCGCCGAGCGTGGTGCGCACGGCCTCGAGTTCATCCTCGGCGCGCTGCGACAACACGATCTTGCGGCCCACGCAGCTCACGAGCAGCGCGAGCGTGGGGGAGGCCGGCACTGCAGCGTCGGACTGCGTGTTGCGGGCTGCGCCGACCGCGCCATCCACCAGGCGGTCGAAGTTCGCCATCATGAGCCGCACCTGCTGGCCCTCGAGCACATCGCCCGCGAACGTCATGCTATCGGTGGCCTCATCGACGCCCAGGATCGAACGCACGACCTCGCTGCCATCGTCGAGCTTGAGGCTCAAGGGGAACAGCAGCGCGCTCGACGGCAGGTCCTTGGCGTAGTCGCCCAGGTAGCGCTTGTAGAGCGCCAGCGCGGGCTGGCCATCGAGTTCATAGAGCACATTGGCCTTGGAGCGGGTGACCACGCGCTCGGGACCGAACGGGTCCCAGCCACCCTGCGAGCCATAGCCGACGTTGAGCTTGTCGCCGTACAGGCCGACGATCGCGACCTGCCCCGAGACCGGTGCGCCGCCACAGAGGATGGTCGTGCGCGCGAAGCGCGCGCCGTCACCCGAGAGTCCGCCGGTCGCCGTCACGTTGGGCGGCAGGGCCTCGCGTAGGCCGCGCACGAGCTCGCTGCCATTCACGAGCAGTCCGTCGGACAGCACGATCGTATGCACCAATCCCTTGTGCGGCAGGCTCATGGCCAAGGTGCGGCCCAGGGCACGGCTGTCCGGCACACTGTCGAGCGGCCGGATCACACTCTGGATCGTCGTGTGCTCGAATCGCACCGCGGTCGCCACGATGCCGTCGTCGGAGATGCGCGTGTCGGCGATCTCTCCGGCGGTCGAGCAGCCGAAGACCAGCGCGGAGGGGAAGCGGGCGCGGATCTCGGCCAGCTCGGGGCTCGTCTCCACGGAGTCGGCGTAGAACACGAGTAGCAGCTGCGGATCGGCTGGGAGCGGGGCGGAGGGTGCGCTCCAGCCGCGGTCGGGTTGCCAGCGAAGCGTCGAGACCTGCATGGTGACCCCTTGGGGTGCGTAGGACCGGCCGGCATGGCGCTGAGCCATGCCCGGGCCGCCGTGCGGACACACGGTGGCCCACCTCAGTCTCGGGTCCCCGCGGGCAGGCTTGAGGCACCCGAGGGGGCCACTCCGCTGGCCCGGCCGGGGCCTGCAAGCCCCACGGCCCACGCGGCGGCCACCAGAACCCCGCCAGGACCCGGTTCCCGGGCAGGAATCAGCGGTGCCGCATGGGGTTGCGGGACGGGCACGCGTCTTGACAGTGCGGTGCCCTGCGGGATACCTTCCGGCGCTTCCTTCACTAGTGCACGGGGCAGCTCGTCCCGGTGCATCATGACCGCTGCCCCGCACCGGGGCTCAAACGCGGCCATGTCTCGGCAATCATCGGAGGACGGATGAAGACGTATTCCGCCCGCGAGAGTGACATCCAGCGGCGCTGGCTCGTTGTGGACGCTGAGGGTAAGACCCTCGGTCGTCTGTCGGCCCAGATCGCGACTGTCCTCAGGGGCAAGCACAAGCCGACCTACACCCCGCACATGGACACGGGCGATTTCGTCGTCGTGGTCAACGCGGAAAAGGTCGTGCTGACCGGCACCAAGCCGGAGAAGAAGAAGTACTTCCACCACACCATGTATCCGGGTGGTGCCACTTGGACGCGGCTCACCGAGCTGCTCTCCAAGCACCCTGAGCGCGTGATCGAGAAGGCCGTGAAGGGCATGGTGCCCCGCAACCGCCTCGGCCGCGCCATGATGAAGAAGCTGAAGGTGTACGCGGGCCCGCAGCATCCGCACGCCGCCCAGCAGCCCGAAACCTGGAACATCGAGGCCTGAAAGGGGATCTCATGACTACCATCACGAAGCCCCTCGTCGGCCGCCGTAAGGAAGCAGTCGCACGCGTGCGCCTGCTCCCGGGTACGGGTCTGCGTCTGGTGAATGGCAAGCCTGCTCTGGATTATCTCAAGCGCGAGACGCTGGTACTGCATGCGTACCAGGCGCTCGTCGTCACGAACATGGTCGACAAGTTCGACGTCCACGCTCGCGTTGCGGGCGGTGGTCTCACGGGCCAGGCCGGCGCCATCCG
>JAIOPA010000135.1 GCA_021414165.1 Candidatus Eiseniibacteriota bacterium | reverse complement strand
AGGAACTCGAGCGAGGCACCACCACCGGTCGACAGGTGCGAGAAGCGCTCGGCCAGACCGCTCTGCTGCACGGCCGCCACCGAGTCACCGCCACCGACCACCGTGACGGCACCCTGAGCCTTCAACTCGCTCATGGCCTTGGCCACCCCCATGGTGCCGGCCGCGAATGCCGCGACCTCGAAGATGCCCATGGGGCCGTTCCACAACACGGTCTTCGCATCCTTGAGCTTGCTCGCGAACAGCGTGATCGACTCGGGGCCGATATCCACGCCCATCTCGGCGTCGCCCAACTGTTCGATGCGCTTGGCCACGCCCGGCGCCGAACCATCCGGCGCGGTCGAGGCGATGGTGTCCACCGGCAGCACGAGTTCGACGTTCTTGGCGGCCGCACGTGCGAGCACATCACGCGCCACGTCCAACCGGTCGTCCTCCACGAGCGAACGGCCCGTGGGCTTGCCCTGTGCTTTGAGGAACGTGAACATCATGGCGCCACCGATGAGCAGGCGATCGACCTTGGGCAACAGTGCCTCGATCACGTCGATCTTGCCGCTCACCTTGGAGCCACCGAGCACCGCGACGAACGGCCGCTTGGGGTTGTCGAGCGCGCCGCCCAGGTAGTCGAGTTCCTGCTTCATGAGGAAGCCGGCCACCGCGGGCTTCAAGAAGTGCGTCACGCCCTCGGTGCTGGCGTGCGCGCGATGCGCGGTGCCGAACGCGTCATTCACGAAGCACTCGCCCAGCTTGGCGAGCGCGGCGGCGAACGCCGGATCGTTCTTCTCTTCCTCGGCGTGGAAGCGCAGGTTCTCGAGCAGCAGCACCTGGCCATCGCCGAGCGCCATGGCGGCACGCTCGGCCACTTCGCCGACGCAATCATCGGCCCACGCCACGTCCATGCGCAGCAGACGGCTCAAGCGCTCGCGCACGGGCTTCAACGAGTTCTTCGAATCCGGCCCACCCTTGGGCCGCCCGAGGTGCGAGCACAGGATGACGCGCGCCTTCTTCTCGAGCAGGTAACGGATGGTCGGCAGTGCCGCCACGATGCGCGTGTCGTCGCTCACCGCACCCTCGGCCACCGGCACGTTGAAGTCGACGCGCACGAGCACACGCTTCCCGGCGCAATCCAGGTGTTGCACGGTCTTCTTGGCGAACATGTCGGGCTCCGATCAGGCCATCTTGAGGAGCGCATCGACGACGCGGTTCGAGAAGCCCCACTCGTTGTCGTACCACGACAGCACCTTGACCATGTCGCCGGCCATGACGTTCGTGGACAGCGCGTCGAACACACTGCTCGCCGGGTTACCGATGACATCGTTCGACACGATCGGGTCCTCGCAATACTCGAGGATGCCCTTGAGCGGACCATTCGCCGCAGCCTTCATGGCGGCGTTGATCTCTTCCTTGGTCGTCTGGCGCTTCACCTTCACCACCAGGTCGACGAGCGAGCCGTCCATGACCGGCACACGCACGGCGAGACCATCGAGCTTGCCCTTGAGCACCGGCAACACCTCGGCGATCGCCTTGGCGGCACCCGTGGACGTGGGGATCATGCTCATGGCAGCGGCACGGGCGCGGCGCAGATCCTTGTGCGGCAGGTCCAGGATGTTCTGGTCGTTCGTGTACGCGTGGATCGTGGTCATGAGGCCATGCTCGATACCGAACGAGTCCTCGAGCACCTTGGCGACCGGTGCCAAGCAGTTGGTGGTGCACGAACCGATGCTGAACACCTGGTGCTTGGTGCGATCGAACAGATGGTCGTTCACGCCCATGACGAACGTGAGGTCGGCGCCCTTGGCCGGCGCCGAGACGAGCACCGACTTGGCACCGGCGGCCAGATGGATCGCGGCCTTGTCACGCTCGGTGAAGTGGCCCGTCGCTTCGAGCACCACGTCGACACCCAGCGCCTTCCACGGCAGCTTGGAGGGATCGCGCTCGGCGCTGACCGTGATCGAGTCACCCGCGATGACCAGCTTGCCATCGACCGGCTTGCTCGAGGCCTCGTGCCAGATGCGGTGCACCGTGTCGTACTTGAGCAGATGCGCGAGCGTCGCGGCATCGGTGAGATCGTTCACTGCGACGAAATCGATCGGGGCCTTGCGGGTCTTCGCAGCACGAACGACGAGACGTCCGATGCGGCCGAAGCCATTGATCGCGACCTTGAGCGCCATGACAGTTCTCCTTGAGAGGACAGCCGAAGTAGAGCGCGAAAGCCGGCGGCGAGGTCCACGATGGGACGGCCCGTGAACGCTTAACTGTGCCAGCTTCAACAGGTTATGGGATTCGTAGCGGCTGGACCATGACACACCGCGAGCGGCAGGGTCAAGGCTCCCGGAGGACCTTATCCGGGAGCCTGACGAGGTGTCCGAGAACTGTGTTACTCGGTCGAGTAGCGCAGCGTGAACGTGCCGAGCCCCTGCTCGTCCACGAACAGGAACAACAGCCGCTTCTTGCCCGCACCCGCGGCGACACTGCCGGGCTCCACATCGAACGGCAGCGGGATGTCGCCCTGATAGGTCCAGACCTCATAGGGACGCTGATCGCCGCCCGGGCCCTTCTGATTGATCTCGCCCACCGCGCGCGTCTCGCTGGCCATGATGTCCTCGAGCACCTTGCTCAAGGTCTCCTGCCCTGCGGGCATGACCTGGTGCGCCACCTCGGTCGGCGCGCCATAGCGGATGTAGACACGGCCCATGTCGGTGAACATGCCCTTGCCGAGTCCGAATCGCGACCACTGCGTGTTGGCGTACTCGACACGATCGCGATACGTGAGCAGCGCCTCGTTCACCGCCGTCTCGGGCGTGGGATCGCGCTTCTTCCAGAACTCGGCGAGCATCTTCTCCTGCTCGCCCGGCTGCAGCACCGCGAACGTCTCCTCCTCGCGGGACTCGAGCAGGAAGTGCACTTCGTCGGCGATGTCGGCTGCGTTGCGGTTCCAGGTGTCGGCCTCCCAGCCGATGCTGAAGCGGGCCCGGCGCTGCAGCGAGCCCGCATCGCCTTCCTGCCACACCTTGGTGTCGAGCTGGTATGAACCGGCCGGCTGATCCGCCAGATCGAACCGCACGTCGGCCGTCATGAACCGGCCCTCCACCGCGGTGCTCTCCTGCTGCGCGACCACCTTGCCCTGCGCGTCGAACACGCGCGCGATCCAGTGCCATGGCCGCTCGTCGCCGGGCTTGGAGCGCGCGGTGAACGAGGCCTCGAGGAGCCCCGAGTAGAGCCCGTAGAGCCGGTCGGGGTTCGGCAACCGTGCGCGCCCCGCGCGCACGAACCCCAGCCCCAGGGAATGCCCCGCCGACGGCCACAGGAACTCAAGATCCGACAGGTCGCGGCCCGCCTGTGGGCGCGGCAGATCGACCTGGCCCTGCAGCTCGGTGTTCTGGAGCGAGTTGCGGCCGCTGTAGACGATGCCGCGCTTGCGGCCCAGCAGGTCCTCGAGACGCGCGGTCACGCGGCACGGCCCGGGCGTACCCGGGAAGTGCAGCACCACCACGTGGCCCTCGCCGTTCAGCGTGTCGCCCGGCAGCAACGAGAACTCCTGCGTGGAGCCGAGTTCCTCACCCGTGCGCGGCTTGAGCTTCACGGTGGCGCGCAGCTGCGCACGCCCCTGCTCGTCGCGTTCCAGCTGGGCAATAGTGGCCGGCGGGATGCGCAGGTAGACCTCGGCCTGGTAGCCCACGGTGTCCGGATAGAGCGCGATGTCGGTGGTGAAGCCCATGCGGCCGCCCACGCGCCACGGCGGCAGGCCCTCGAGCTTCTCGATCGCGAACGACGGCGTGGCCATGGCCAGCGCCAACAACACCCCGCAAACGACACGACGCGCCCCCGTGAGGGAGCGCGTCGTGTGCGAAGCCGGGGCCCCGTGCATGACCGTGACGGTCATCGGGTGGACCCTCCTAGAACTGGAAGCGCAGCGAGAACCGGTGCGCGGCACCGAGGTCGAGCATGTCCGTGTACGAGTAGTCGAGATCCGCCATGCCGGCGACAGAGACCGGGAAGTGGAAGCCGACACCGCCCGCGAGACCCTCGGTATCGTAGTTGAACGCGTAGCCGCCACGCAGGAACAGGTACTGGTGGAAGGCGTACTCGGCACCGAGGTTCACACGCTCCGAGTTATCCGGCGGGTGCGAGAACTCGAACGAGCCCGTGAGCTTCTGGTCCGCACCCGACAGCAGCGTCGCCGTGGTGCCGACGCGGAAGATCGACGGGATGCGCGCCTCGCGCTCGATGAACTTCTCCTGCGAGCCGATGTTCTGGATCGCCATACCGATCTTCATGCCCGCGGCGCCGACGTCGTACAGCGTGCCGATGTCGACCGCGAACGTCTGCTGCGAGAGATCCGCGAGGCCCGTGTGGATCGTGTTCACCGTGACGCCAGCGCTGAACTTGTCGGTGAACGAGCGCGCGTACGTGATACCGGCGGACATCATGCCGGCGTCGAACGTCTTGCCCGTGCCGAGCGGCTGGAACGCCGTGGTCTCTTCCATGGGAGCCATGGTGAGCGCGCGCGCATGCACCGCGAACGCACCCGGGATCTTCTTCATGTGGAACACGTAGCCGACCTGGTCGTACGACAGCTCGGCCGGCCAGTTCGCGTGGTTCAGCGACAGCTGCGACTTGTCGGCTTCCACTCGGGCGATACCGGCGGCGTTCCAGAACACGGCCGTGGCGTCATCCGCCATGGCGACGTACGCGCCACCCATGCCAGCGGCACGGGCGCCAACGCCGATCTTGAGGAACTGCCCACCGAACGTACCGACCTTCTCGAAGATGTCGGCCTGAGCGAGCCCGGGTACCAGAAGCGCCGCGAGTCCCACCAGCGCGATCAATCTCTTCACGATCACTCCTCCTTGCTAGATACGGTCAGCGGATGACGACGAACTTGCCGCGCTGGGTGCCCTTGTTGGATTCCACGGTGAACAGGTAGATGCCCGACACGACATCCTGCCCGTTACGCGAGATCAGGTTCCAGCGCGCCTGACCGTCATTCTGCGTGTCCTGCTGGCGATTCACGTTCTGGTGCGCGTTGCCCTGACTATCGATGATCGTCGAGTTGCGCGTCGACGCGTTCACCGGGTCATCCGAGCTGATGCTCGCGACCCAATCACCCGACAGGGTGAAGATCTTGATGTTCCACTTGCCACTCGGCAGGCCCATGAAGTCGATGTGCGTGCCCGTGGGGTCCGACGCGTTCGGCGTGAGATCCCAGGCCGACGGACGATCGGCGATCGCACGCAGACCACGGTACGGGTTCGGCACGACCCAGACCTCGCGGTCCAGGTTCGCGGCGACCTGCGGCACGATGCCCTCGGCCTCGACGGCCGAACGGCGGCCATTGAGCTCGGTCTTACCGGTACCGAAGCCCGTCGAGTCGAATGCCGTGACCGAGTAGAAGTAGATGAAGCCGTTCTTGACGTTGCGATCCACGTAGCGGTAGCGGCCGACCGGGTACTTGATGACCCCGACCTTGGGCGCCGGCGCGCTGGTACCGACCGCGAAGCCCGAGTCCGCCTGGCAGACCGGATAGCCGATGCACAGGACCGACGGGTCGGCCTTGATCACGTCACCGCTCTGCAGGTCGAACAGGTCGCCACGGTCGAGACAGATGCGGACCGAGTCGCCGACCTGAGGGATGTAGATGTTCGGGCACTGGGTGATGGTGTCACCGGGCGCGACCACGATGCGCTGACGGTTCGACGGACCGCCCGTGAACTGGCGGTACTCGGCGAGCAACGTCCAGTCATCCTCGGCGGGACCGCCCGAGCCGACCGGCCGGGTCCAGTTCGACACCTTCCAGATCTTGTAGCCCTTGAAGTCCATCCAGCCCGTCTTCGGATCCGACGACAACTCCGACAGGTTGTCCCACGCGAGCGTGATCGTGCCATCACCACCCGGCGCGAAACGGCGATCGGGATTGTCGGTGTAGTTGTAGGTCGTCGTGAGGTTCGTGTTCGGGCTCGGCGGCGGCGACTCGGCCAGCCACGTGCGATGGAACAGACCACCCTTCGAGCGCGAGTACGCGCCCGTGCAGTAGTCGCAGTCGAAATCGAAGTACTGGTACGTACGATCGTTCACGAAGCGCGGCGAAGGATCATGATCCTCGCAGCCCTGCACCGTGATGATCTGGCCCGTCGGCGCCTTGACCGCAGCCTCACGGCCATGGAAGTCCGGCAGCGTCGGCCAACCCGGCTTGGACTCGTAGGCACCCTCGAACGCGATCTGCGCCGCGAGCGCGTTGTCGAGCGCCGGGTACTTCGCGATCAGGTCCTGACCGCTCGTGACCGCCCAGACCTCGGAACCGTCGGAGTTGGTCTTGTAGAGCGCGGCCCGCGCGATGTAGTCCGCGGCGTAGGTCGTGGCCGTGCGCAGGTCGCCCGTGCGCACACCGATCGCCACCGTGCACTCCAGCGTGGCGCCCGCGCCCCAGTGCAACCAGGGACCGATCGAGGCCCACTCCGCATAGTCGCCCTTCTGGTCGCCCTGGAGGGCATTGATGAAGCCATTCTGGGCTGGCGTGCCGGGATCGTTCGCGATGTTCTCGACGCTCGACATGAGCTCGAAGCGCTGCTGGTCGATGGTGGGGTTACCGCCCTGCACGTACGGCTGGCCGCCCGGGAACGAGCGGAACGCGCGGAAGCCGACGGTCTTGGGGCCCGTGACACCGGTCGGATCGATGGTGTGGTCGAGCAGCAGGAAGTGTGGCGCGCCCGGCGTCTTGAGTTCGTCACCGTCGTCGTCGACGACCGAGAAGCCCTGGACCGTGACCACGAAGCGAGGGCAGAGCGCGGAATCGGCCAGCGAGCCCTCGGGCACCTCGAGGCGGTCCGCCTTGGGCTGCAGACGCAGGTCGGTCTCCTTCGTGAGCACCACGAAGCGGCCGAATGGGTACTGCGGCGCATCGAAGTCATCGCTGAAGAAGTTCGACTTGTCGGCGGGGCCACAGTCCATGTCGACACGGAACCCGATCACGACCGAGTCCAGCTCGTGGCCCGAACGGTTGAAGAACTTCCAGTTCACGACATTGAAGTCCGTGAAGCCCGGGATCGAGTACGCCCACGCGGTCTGGTGGCACTCGACACCCAGCGGCACGTGACGCTCGGCCGCAGCAGCCGCGATGGCGGCCTGCGTGTCGTCGCGGATCACGCACGTGAACATCTGCTGGCCGATGGCCGCGAAGTCCTCGTCGATCCGGCCGTCACCGTCGTTGTCGCGGCCGTCGAGGAAGTCCTCGTCGTAGAGCGCATCGCCCGTGAGCGGATCGTTGTCCGTGTCGTCATTGATGAAGCGCACGCCGTTCACGATACCGTCGTAACCGCGGTACATGCGGTCCTCGGGGTCGAGCGTGGCCGGACGCCACTCCGTCGTAGAGCTGACACGCCGGACAGC
>JAIOPA010000134.1 GCA_021414165.1 Candidatus Eiseniibacteriota bacterium | reverse complement strand
GCGGGCTCGCGGCGTGCGGGCTGCTTCGTGTCGTGCGATGGCTCGCCGTGCGAGGCGTCGCCACTCACGAGCCACACGGCGAGCGCGCCCAATGCGATGCCCACGAGCGGCCAACCACTGGAACCCGGCTGCACATGACTCAGGAGCACCAGGAATCCGCCGATCAACAACCCCGCCAGCACCGCGAGTCCCAACGTGCGAAGCGGCGAGGACGCGGATTGCTCGTGCGTGCCGCCGGCCCCGTGCGAGCCATCGCCACTCACGAGCCACACGGCGAGCGCGCCCAACGCGATCCCGGCCAGCGGCAGCACACCGGGGCGCTCACCGGTGGCGAGCCCGACGATCACCGGTACGGTGAGCGCGACCATCGAGACGAGCGGTGCGGCCGTGCTCACGGTGCCGATCGCGAGCACATGGTAGAGCAGCGTGACGCCGAGCCCGCCCGCCACGCCAGAACCTGCGGCCCACGCGAGATCAGTAGGCCGCGTGATGCCGGGCGCCAGCAATGCGTAGCCGACCAACAAGAACACACCGGTCAGCTGGAACCACGCGGTCACGGTGAACACATGCGCGCGGCGCGAGCCCATGCCGCCCAGGAAGTCCGCGACGCCGTAGACCATGCTCGACGCCAACGCCATCAGGAACGGCACCACGATCAGGCGTTCGCCAGGCGCCAGCCGGAGCCCGCGCGTTCGGCGAGGCCCTCGGCGGCGAGCTTCTCGAGATGTGCGAGCAACGACCGCTCGGCCCATGACCACATCTCGGGCTTGGTGTCGTCGTACACCACAGGCACGAGTTCGCCCAACGTACGCGCGTCCTCGCTCGACAGCGCGAGTACCACCTTGGCCTCGCGCTCCAGACGATGCGCGATCAGATTGCGGATGCGCCTTACGGCCGCGCCACTCGGCGAGCCATGCGCGGGGAACAACGTCTCGGGCTCGAACTTGGCACAGCGCTCGAGTGAAGCGAGATACGCGCGCATGTCGCCATCGGGCGGATCGATCACCACCGAGCCCGGCCCACCCGGCAGCAGATCGCCGCAGAACAGTGCACGGCGCTTGGGCAGCCACAACGAGATCGAATCGCGCGTGTGCCCCGGCGTCTCGAGCACGGTGAGCGACCAATCATTGTGCCCGGGTGCCAATGGCAGCCGGTCGCCGTCCTTCACCGCGAGGTCGATCGGCAGATGCGAGGCGAGCGACGCATGCCCCACCACCTTGGCGCCGAAGCGCTCGCGGCAGGCGGCCACACCGCCGGTGTGATCGGGGTGGTGATGCGTCACGATCACGAGCTTCACGTGCCGGCCCTCGGCCGCCAGGTGATCGGTGAGCGCGAACAGATCGCGCAGATGCTCCGGGTCGCCGCTGCCCGGATCGACCAGCGCCAGCTCGCTCTCGCCGATCAGGAACGCGTTCGTGTGCTGCGCGGGCGGCAGCGGCTTGGTGGGCATGGCGTGCAGGATCACGCCCCACTGCAACTCCACGCGCCGCACGGGCGTGGCCGCGCGCGCCGGGCCCTGCGCGATGCGCTCGGCCAGACCGTCGTCGCCCTCTGCGAGCGCGATGAGCGTCCACAGGATGGGCGCGGCGAACGTGAGCTGACCGTGCCGGTAACGATCGAGTGCCTGCAGCGGCTTGACCCACTCCCCGCTCGCGAGTTCACCGGGGATGATGCTGGGCGATTGCCCCTCGGGAAGTTCCGCAAGAAAGAACAGCGTGTCGAAGCGCACCGGTGCGAACACCGGCGTCTGCCAGCGGCCCGCGAACACCAGCGACTCGGGGGCCAGCGACCAGCCGTGCGTGTACGCCGCCTCGGCCAACGTGGTCTCGCCCTCGAGCAACTTGCCGCGCGCCTCGGCGATCGTGGCCGCGCTCGCCTGGCCGGCCAGCCCCACGAGAACGCCGGTCTCCTCGAGCGCTTCACGCATGGCGCACACGCGCGCGGCGCGCTCGAAATCGTCGCTCACGCTGGGCACCACGAACGCGGCATCGGCGGCATCGACCTTACCGCCCGGGAACGCCATGAAACCGGGCTGGAACGGCACGGCGTCGCTGCGCTTGACCCAGTACACCTCGCGATCGGCGCCCTTGCCTCGCACCAGCACCACGCAGGCCGCATCGCGGAACGTCTTTGCAGGAGGCGTCACTTGGCCTTCTTCTGGGTGGACTTCTTCGTGGCCGTCTTCTTCGTTGCCGACTTCTTCGTGGCAGTCCTCTTCGCGGCCGCCTTCTTGGTGGTGGCCCGCTTCTTCTCGGCCCTCGCGATGGCAGCCTTCCGGTCTGCCGCTTTCTGCTCCGCGGGACGGGCGCGCACGGCCTTGGCCTGAGCGATGTAATCCGGCATGGGCACAGCGGCGATCGCCTTGGCCACGGCGTCGAGAGCCAGGTCATCGAGCTTCTTGAACCGGACGCAGCTCTTGCCCATGTCGAGCTTCTTGCCGGCGGCCTTGAAACCTGCGGCCAGATCCTGCTGAAGCTTCCCGCTCCCGTAGACGCACATGAGGTAGAGCCCGATGTGGTTCTTCTGGTTCGCGATCGCAACGTATGACAGCGCTTCCTTGTTGTACGTGTCGGGATACACCGCGAGCGGCACCGCCCACGAGATCGCGCCGTACTGCAGCATCTCCTCGTATCCCTTGGGCACGTGCTTCTGCACGAACGCACGCAGGGTCTTGATCACCTGCTGGCGGTCCGCCGGCAGGCTCGCGAGATACTCGGTCACGGTCTTGGCGCTGCTCTTCACATGGGCCTCCCGCTCAGGGTCATGGACAGAGCCCGCAATGTAACGCGAGCGCTGTGGCTCGTGCCATGCGCGCACCCGCGGCACCATGCTCGCCACAAAGGACGCGGCGCGGCCCGGGCTCTCCTCCCGGACCGCGCCTTCCCTGTCCCGCTGTTCGATCCGCCGCGCATCTCGCGCGCAGCCGCCCGGCGATCCCCACCGGGCGTGATCGATCAGTGCTTCGTGGCCAACGTCTGCTGGATCGACCTGGCCAGCAGCGACATGGCCTCATCGATCTCGCTCGTGGTGATGTCGAGCGGCGGACGGAACCGCAGGCTGTGGTGGCCGCAACCCAGGATGACCATGCCCAACTCGTACGCCTTGTCGGAGACGGCGTTGCGAGTGGCGGAATCCTTGAAGTCGATCGCACACAGCAGGCCACGCCCACGTGCGTTCGACAGCACGTCCGGCATCTCCTTCTGCAGCGCCTCCAACTGCGTGAGCAGGTACGAGCCCACCTTGGCGGAGTTCTCGACCAGCTTCTCCTCTTCAATGATCTCCAGGTAGCGCTGGCAGCGCACCATGTCCACCAGGTTGCCGCCCCAGGTGGAGTTGATACGGCTCGAGACGTTGAACACGTTCTCGGGCTCCTGCTCCAGCTTGCCACCACCCAGGAAGCCACACACCTGCATCTTCTTGCCGAATGCGACCAGGTCGGGCTGCGTGCCCAGACCCTCGTGCGCCCAGAACGTGCCCGTGAGGCCCACGCCCGTCTGCACCTCGTCGAAGATGAGCAGCGCCTCGTTCTCGTGCGCCACGCTCTTCAACGCGGCCAGGAACTCGGGACGGAAGTGGTGATCGCCACCCTCGGCCTGGATCGGCTCCAGGATGATCGCGGCGATCTCGTCCTTGCGCTCGGCGAACGCACGACGGATCTCGGCCAACGTGTCGGCCTCGGCCTTCTGCACGCGCTCCAACTCGGCCGGCGTGACCGGGAAGTTGAGATACGGCGGCGTGACACGCGGCCAATCGAACTTGGCGAAGTACTGGTACTTGCGCGGATCCGCGGTGTTGGTCATGGACACGGTGTAGCCCGAGCGGCCATGGAACGCATCGCGGAAGTGCAGGATCTGGGTGCCCTTCTCGCCCATCACGCCCTTGCGCATGTTCTGGCGGACCTTCCAGTCCATGGCGGCCTTGAGCGCGTTCTCCACGCCCAGCGCACCGCCGGCCACGAAGAAGGCGTGCGGCAGGTACGAGCGCATGGCCACGCGGCCGAAGACTTCCACGAACGCGGCGAACTCGGTGGAGTAGATGTCGGAGTTGGTGGGGTTCACGAGCGCGGCGCGCGTGAGCATGGCCAGGAAGTCGGGGTCCTTCATCCTGGGATGGTTGAACCCGATCGGCAGCGTGGCGAAGAACGAGAACAAGTCGAGGTAGTCGCGGCCCGTGCGCGAATCGTGCAGGCGCCGGCCCTGGCTCTTGTCCAGGTCGAGCACCATGTCGTAGCCGTCGGCCAGCATGTGGCGGCCGAGCGTCGCGTGAACCGCAGCCGGTGCGATGTTCGGGGTCTTCATGCCTCGTCTCCCTTCACCATGGTCTCGACGAACGTGTCTTCCTT
>JAIOPA010000133.1 GCA_021414165.1 Candidatus Eiseniibacteriota bacterium | reverse complement strand
GGCGCACGCGCGAACTTCACGCGGTCCCAGAGCGACAAGAGTCCCTCGAGCCGCTCCAGGTCCGCCTCATCGAGCCGCGACTCACGCAGCCGCACGAGGAGTTCGCCGCTCGTGTCTCCGGGCCGCGGCGTGGTGACCGTGGCCTCGAGGAAGCGGCGCAGGATCGCGGTGAGTTCGAGCGCATGTTCCCCGAAGCGGCCGGTCTGCGGCAGCTCGCGCGTGCGCAGCGCGGCGATCGCGCGCAGCGCCTCGGCCGCCGGATCGAGCCGCAGGCGCGGCGCGGCCAGCGACGGCGAGACGGGACGCACCGCGCGTGGCTTGGGCTTCCGGCGCATGAGATACCGCACGAGCAGCGCGACCGCCACCAGTAGCAACACCGCGACCACGAGCACCGCCCACGGCACACGCTCATACCAAGGCGCGCGCAACGGGCCGTGCAGCCCGCGCAGATCGGCATTGCTGTCGGCGGCCGTGAGCGTGGGCACCACCACGATGTGCACCGTGGGCAGATGCGAGCGCCCGGAGCGGGCCGTGCCCGGCATGGGCTCGAATCGCACGCCCGGCCCCGGCACGGCGATGGTGCCGGTCTCGAACACCTGCAGCTTGGCCTCGAACCACAGGCTGTCGTAGCCCTCGCTCACGCTGCGCACCCAACCGGCCTTCTCGCGGCCCGCGCGTGGCTTGCCCCACGTGAACTCGCCCCCGCTCTGCGGCGTCTCGAAGCGCACCTGCGTGCGCGGCGGCACCAGCACCATGGCGCGGTATGTGAGCGACTGGCCGAGCCGTGCGGGTGACGGCGAGATCGAGGCGCGCATGGGCACGCGCTCGGGATCGATGTGCAGATTGCTCTGGAGCTTGCGCTGCTCGGGACTCACCTGCACGGGCTGTCCCTGCGCGGCAAGCGCCACACACAGTGCGACAGCGGTGAGCGCGAGCGCCGCGAGTGCGGGCCGGCGCAGGGTCACGCCACGCCCCGGCGCTTGCGGCTGCGGAAGAACTGCACGAGCGACGGCACGTAGGGCTTGTCGGTGCGGATCTCGACCACCGGGCACAGCGCCTCGGCCAGCGCCTTCTCGGACAAGCGGCGGCGCTCGCGCGCGCTGTTCAGGTAGTCGCGGCGCAGCGCATCGCTGTTCGTGTCGACCAACCGGCGCTTGCCCGTCTCCAGGTCCTCGAGCAACACCCAGCCCGCACGCGGCAACTGCTCGTCGGCAGGGTCGCGGATCGCGAGCGCGGTGAGTTCATGGCGGCCAGCCATGACGCGCCAATCGGCGGCATCGAGGCGGTCCTCGAAGTCGCTGATCCAGAACACGAGCGAGCGGCGCTTGAGCGTGCGCGTGAGGAACCGCGCGGCAGCCCCGAGCTTGGTGCCACCCGCGGACTCGTGATCGAGCACGTCACGCAGGATGCGCAGCAGGTGCACGCGGCCACGGCCCGGCGGCACGAAGTGCTCCACGTCGTCGGACACCAGCGCCATGCCCACGCGATCGTTCTGCCGCACCGCCGCGAAGCCGAGCTGAGCTCGCGCTCCTCCACGAAGCGCTTCACGTACGGTTGGCCCAGACGCGCCGTGACGTTCCAGTCGATGTCGCGGACCTCGTCCCCCGGAAGATAGGGACGCACCTCCTCGAACTCGACGCCACGGCCCTTGAACACGCTCTCGGTGCCTCCCGAGAACAGGTCCTCGACCAGCCGGCGGCTACGGATCTCGAGCCGGCGGACCTTCTTGAGCAGATCCTGTGTCTGCGTACTCATTATGGAACGCGGACCTGCTCCAGGATGCGGCGCGCCACTTCCTCGCCGTCCACGCCCTCCGCCTCGGCCTCGTACGAGACCTGGATGCGGTGGCGCAGCACGTCGAGCGCAACGGCCTTCACATCATCCGGTAGCACGTAGGGCCGGCCGCGCACGAGCGCGAAGCCCATGGCACCGCGCACCAGGAACAGCGTGGCACGCGGGCTGGCGCCGAACTGGATGAGGCTCTCGAGCGGCAGACCGAAGTCCTTGGGCCGGCGCGTCGCGCTGACCAGGTCGAGCACATACTCCTGGATCTTGTCGTCGACATACACCGACGACAGCGCCTCGCGCGCCTCGAGCACCTCTTCGCGCGTGGCCTGCGGCGTGAGGTCCGGCATCTTGCCGAGTCCGGCGCGGCGCAGGATCTCCTTCTCGTCGGCACGCTCGGGGTAACCGACCTTGACCTTGAGCATGAAGCGGTCGCTCTGGGCCTCGGGCAGCGGATACGTGCCCTCCTGCTCGACCGGGTTCTGCGTGGCGAGCACGAGGAACGGTTCGTCGAGCACGTGCGTCTCGTCGCCGAGCGTGACCTGCTTCTCCTGCATCGCCTCGAGCAAGGCCGACTGCACCTTGGCCGGCGCGCGGTTCACTTCATCCGCGAGCACGATGTTCGAGAACAGCGGGCCCTTCTTGGCCGAGAACGTGCCTTCCTTGGGGTTGTAGATGAGGGTACCCGTGAGGTCGGCGGGCAACAGGTCCGGCGTGAACTGGATGCGCCGGAACTTGAGCGAGAGCGCCTTGGCGAGACTCGAGACGGCGAGCGTCTTGGCGAGTCCGGGCACACCCTCGAGCAGCACATGGCCACCCGTG
>JAIOPA010000132.1 GCA_021414165.1 Candidatus Eiseniibacteriota bacterium | reverse complement strand
ACGAACGCCAGCTGGTCGGCCAGCGAGTGCGGCGCGGCGAGCATTGGGGCGCGCAGGAACGCCAACAGCGTCTTGCTGCGCGCGCCCATGCCGGGACGCGTGTCCAGATAGCGCTCGAGCTCGCGCAGGAACGCGCGATAGGCGTTGATCGCGGTGAGCGGCGCGTCGTCGAACACGTCGTGGTACGGCTCGTACGCCGGGTTCTCATGCGACAGCGCCAGCAGCAGCAACTCCTCCAGCGCGATCTCGCGGTGCGAGCGGCCATCGGTCGCGCCCGCCAGCCATTGCGCGGCGTTCATGCGGCCGCGATACACCGCCACGATCGGGAACGCATCGGCGAACGTGAGCAGCACGCGGTCGACCAACTGCGGACCCAGCGCGCTCTCGAGCGCAGCGAGTGCGTTGCGGAACCCCTCGGGATCGTACGTGGTGCGCCAATGCGCGATCGCGAGATGCGCGGCCTCATCGAGCAGACCCATGGTGAACAGATCCGCGGCCGACGCGCCACCCGCACCCCCGCGCGCGGCGTTGAGCGCGGCGGCGAAGCGATGCGCGGCGGCGGGCTGCGCGAGTACGGCGTGGCCGTTCGAGGCGAACAGCGACTCGTCGAAGCGGCAGCGATCGCGCGCAGCGCGCGAGACATGGAACTCGAGGGGAAGCGCGGTCTGGTCCAGAGGGCACTCCAGTGCGTGGGTATGAAGCGAGGCCGCAGTCTACCAGTGGGCCGCCACGGAACCGCAATCACTTGCAGGCGCACGCCGGAAAGCAAGGACCACTTGGCGGAATTGTCGCGCAGACACCGCGACCACACGCCGTGGAGCCGCTTGGGCGCTCGTCATTTTGTTCCACGTCGTCACACGCTCGATGGAACTCCGCAACGGATTGCCGCGTGACGATTTCTCTGCGCGCGTTCGCGTGGAACATGCGCGCGCCGAAGACTCTGCGGCGCAGATTTCGCTTGGTGGCGTTCGCGCCGCTCATGGAGAGTCCCGCCTGCGCGCCCAAGCTCGTGCCGAGCGCACACGAGCCCGCCGCCGGTCGCACCCGGCTTTAGTCCCCGACGAAGGAGACCCGCATGGTCGCCATCGCCTCTCGACTGCCTTCGGCCCCGGAGATCGCCCAGTCCCTCGATCAACACGTCATCGGTCAGCGTCGCGCGAAGCGCATGCTCGCTCGCGCGATCTATGCCCACTACCTCAGTAACCGCTACCGCCGATCGCTCTACTCCCAGGGCATCGGACTCGGTCTGCAGCACGTGTTGTTGGCCGGCCCGAGCGGTGTCGGCAAGACCTTCATGATCAAGCGTGCCGCCGCACTGCTCGGCGTGCCCACGCTGTTCGTGCCGGCCACCTCGCTCGTCGAGACGGGTTATGTGGGCCAGTCCATCGATAGCCTGGGCCCCATGCTGTTGGCGGCCGCCGGCGGCGACGCCAAGCTGGCCGAGCACGCCATCGTCATCCTGGACGAGTTCGACAAGCTCAAGCGCGCGCGTGATGTGAGCCGCGACGTCTCGGGCGAAGGCGTGCAGAACGGCCTGCTCACGTTCTTCGACGGCCGCCTGCTGGCCGCGCGCACCAAGGACGGCGAGGTGAACATCGACACGAGCCGCCTGCTCATCGTGGCAACCGGTGCGTTCGACGGTCTCACGAGCATCGTGCGCGATCGGCTCACGCGGGCCGAGCGCTCGGGTTGTGGTCTCGGCTTCGCGGGCACGCAGCCCACGCATCGCGTCGCGAGCGAGACCGAGTTGCTGGCCCAGTTGTTGCCGGACGATCTCATCCGTTACGGCTTCCTGCCCGAGCTGATCGCACGCTTCTGCCACATCGCCACGTTGGATCCGTTGAGCAAGACCGAGCTGCGCCGGGTGCTCGAGGACACGCCGCACTCGCCGTGGCTGGAGAAGCAGAAGTTGTTCGAGATGCACGGCGTTCGCCTGTTGCTCGACGATGACGGCCGCGATGCGCTGGTGGAGAAGGCCTTGGCTCGCGGGTTGGGCGCACGCACGTTGCGTTCGGTCGTGTGCGATTGCGTGGGCGATGCCGAGTTCGAACTCGAGGTGTTGCGCCAGCATGGCATCGGCGCGTTGCGCTTCACGCGCGCCGCGATCGAGGGTCACGAGCGGCCGCAGTGGATCCGCCGCGAGGACATGACCGATCCGGTCGTGCCCGAGGTGAGCGCGAACGAGTTGCGCGCCGATCCGTTCGGCGGCACGGAACGCCCGGCCCAGGAGGAGTTGAAGCGCAAGATCAAGTACCGCCTGGCCGCCGATGGCGTGACGCTCGAGCCCGACCGCCGCAAGGATCCGCGCGGCGATCAGGATCCGCCCACGCTGTTCGACGGTCCCGAGAAGAACTGAAGTGTGAACCACGGCCGGGAGGGCGCTTCGTGCGCTCGCCCGGCTGTTCGTCTTACAGGCTCACCGGTTCGGGGTTCGTCTGTGCGCTGTCGCGCGGCGTGAACACCTTGGCCGCTTCGCCGCGCAGCGTGATCTGCAACGCCTCGGCGCTCGGCACCTGCTCGGGCGCGAGCCATTCGCGCGACACCATCTTGCGCGCGATGTACGCCATCTGCGCACGTGCCCACGGCCGTAACTGGCCGTTCGCATCGACGCGGCTCTTCCAGCGGCTCGGGCTCGGCACGATCACCGTGAGGAACAGTGCTTCGTCCAACGTGAGCTCGCCAGCGTTCTTGTCGAAGTAGAACTGCGCGGCTTCATCGGCGCCATGCACACCCGGGCCCCACTCGATGATGTTCAGGTAGATCTCGAGCAGCCGGTCCTTGGAGAGCCCGGTCAGGTGTTCCAGGATCCACGCCAGCACGACTTCCTGGCCCTTGCGCGACAACGTGCGCTGATGGCCCAGGAACAGATTGCGCGCGAGCTGCATGGTGACCGTGCCGGCGCCGCGCTTGAACGTGCCCGATCGCAGGTTCGCGGCCATGGCCAACTGGATCGCCTCGGTGTTGAACCCGCGATGCCGGTAGAAGCCGCCGTCTTCATTGGTGAGCAACGCGTGCTGCAGCAGCGGGCTGATGCGATCGAGCGTGCGGAAGTGCGGGTTCGCGCTCGAGAGGTCGCGATACACGATGCCGCGCGGCACATGGATCTCGGCGAGGAACGGCCCCTGCAGCCGGCCGAGCCGCAGCTTCGCGTCACTGCCCGCGAGTGCCAGTCCGTGCGGGATCACGTCGGCGGTGAAGCGCGTGCTGTCGGGTGCGTCCACGTTCACGTACAGGCTCGCGCGCCAATCCCACGACCCCGCCACCGGCAGATCGGCGAGCGGGCCGAGCACCGCGTGCGGCAGATGCTTCTGCAGCGCACGCGCCGTGACCCCGTCGGTCTCGAGCGCCAGCTGCACGCGCGGTCCACTGCGGCGCACCTGCCCCGAGAGCCGCAGCTCGACCGGGCCCAGACTCAGCTTCGTGCCGTCGCCCACGCTCACCACACCGGCCCGGCGGTCCTGATGCAGCTGGCCATCGAGCACGAACGGCATCGACACGCTGCGGCCCTCGGCCACCGGCACCTGGAAGTCGAAGCGCCCGACCAGCCGGTCGTCGCGGTTCCACTGCACCGCCACGTCGAACGGGACCTCGCGCTCGCTCGTGAACGCACCCGAGGCCGCTAGCTGCACGCCGCCCGCGACATGCGTGACCGTGAACGCATCGAGCCGCGCGAACAGTGAGTCGCCGCGTTGCACGGTGAGCGCGTTCACGCGCAGCGTGGGCAACCAGCGCGCGGGGATCATGAGCGCCTGCACGGCCTGATCCGCGGCGGCCCGCACGCGAGGCGCGGACGGGCCGTGGTCGGCATCGGCCGGCGTGGTGTCGGTCTCGTCGGCGTCGGGCATGCTCGAGGAGGGCAGCACGATGTGCGCGTCCTCCAGCACCACGCGGCGCACCAGCGGATGCAGCGTGAGCCCGTGCGTTCCGACCGCCGCTTCGACGTGGCCTGCGGTGAGCACGGGCGTGGCGTCGTCGGCTCGTGTCACCGTGAGCCCGCGCAACTCCACGGTGAGCGGCCAGCGGAACGCCAGCGATCGCCACTCGGCGCGCATGCCGCGCTGCTGCGCCTCGCTGCGCACACGGGCGCCGATCCAGGGCGCGAGCAGCGGCGGCAACAGCAGTGCGAGCCCCACGAGCGCGGCGAGCGCGATCAGGGCAAAGCGAACGGGGCGGGGCAGGCGGCCAAGGTCCATGGTGCGCGCAGCCTACGCAGCGCACGAGCAGCGCGCCACTATCCGGTAACGGAACCGGCCGCACTCGTGAGAGCGCGGCCGGGGTGAGACGGGAGCTGTGAAGGTGGGACTAGCGCACGTTGGCGATGCGTGCCGCCTGCCAGTCGCGCCACAGATCGGCAGCCTCGGCCGCGAACGACGTATGCCGCGGCACCCAGCCCAGTTCGCGACGAGCCTTGGCGCACGAGACGCGCAGGTCGTTGAGCAGGGCCTCACCATAACCACCATGCGACTTGATCAGGTCCTCGGCCGGCCATGACACCGCGCGCGACACGGTGGCGGTGGCCACGGACTCGGCGAGTTCCTTGACCGTGTGCTGCGACTCATCGGCCAGCAGGTAGCGCGAGCCGGGTTCGGCATGCTCGAGCGCCAGCGCATAGGCGTCGGCCACGTCGTCGCGGTGCACCATGCTCCAGTGCTGCGAGCCGTCGCCGGGGTAAGTGACGGTGTGATGTTCGTGCGCCTCGGCGAACCAGCCGCCCAGGATGCCGCGCTGCTCGCCGTACACCATGCCGGGGCGCAGGATCACCACCGCGACCTCATGGTCGGCTAGGTCGAGCGCGATCTCCTCGTGCGCCGCACGCCACTGCACGATCGACAGGGGCGCCAACGGCGTGGCCTCGTCGGCCTGACCGTTCACGCCCGAGCCGTGCACCCAGATGCCGCTGGTGTAGAGCACGCGGCGCACACGGCCATCGAGTGCCGCGCTGCGCAGTGCATCGAGCGCACACAGGTCCACGTCGGCGGCGCCATTCTGGGCATCGAACGCGCAGTGAACCGCGGCATCGCAGTTCTGCAGCACGCCGCGCCAGTCACCGGGACGGGCGAGATCGCCGTGCACCGGCGTGACGCCCGCGGTCGCGAGCGCCTTGGCGCTTTCGCGATTGCGGGTGAGTCCGTAAACCGTATGTCCCTGGCGCGCAAGGCGCGCCGCGACGGCACCGCCGATATAACCCGTGGCACCGGTGACGAAGATGCGCTCGTTCATGGTCCTGTTCCCTCAGGCCCGACTGGCTCGACTTGTTGTCGGCCGGTTACGCCGGGGCTTGAGTGGTTCGCTCGGGGACGGGGAGTGCTACTCGAATTACTCCGTCCGATGCGCGGACTTCCGTCCGGGGGCGTCAGGAGTGGGTCAATCCGCCCGGCCAGTCGGGGGCCGGGGCGGGAGCGCTCTTCTTATTGGCCGCGGTAGGTGCAGCGCGAGGTGCAGGTCTCGTTCACCGTGATCGCGGCCAGGTGCGGCACCAGACCGCCGAGCCGCTTCCAGAGCCACACGGCCAGCATCTCCGACGTGGGGTTCTCGAGCCCCGGCACGTCGTTGAGTACCCGATGGTCGAGCTCCTGCTTGATCACCGGCTCCACCTTGGCCGAGATCTCGCCGAAGTCCACGAGCCAGCCGAGCGTGGGGTCGATCTCACCGGCCAGGCACACCTCGATGCAGTACGAGTGGCCGTGCATGCGGAAGCACTTGTGGTCGGCGGGCACCATGGGCAGACGGTGCGCGGACTCGAAGCGGAACTCCTTCACCAACTCGACTCGCACGGCGATTCCTCTTGGCGGCGCGCCCGGGGCGCGTCAGGTTCTCGCGCTGTAGCGCGTGGGGTCCGGCACGCCGGCTTCGCGGAAACCCTTCGCGCGGAGCGTGCAGCTGTCACAGGTCCCGCAGGCCAGGCCGGCGGGCGACGGATCGTAGCAGGAATGCGTGAGCGAATAGTCCACGCCGAGCGATGCCCCGAGCCGGATGATACCGGCCTTGTCGAGCTGCATGAGCGGCGTGTGCACCGTGTAGCGCGCACCCTCGACGCCGGCCTGCGTGGCCACGTTGGCCATGGCCTCGAACGCGCGCACGAACTCCGGGCGGCAATCGGGATAGCCCGAGTAGTCGAGCACGTTCATGCCGGCGACCAGATCGGTGGCACCCACGGTCTCGGCGAAGCCGAGAGCAATGCAAAGAAATGCGGAGTTGCGCGCGGGCACATACGTGACTGGCACGCTCGCCGCCATGGCGGCTTCATCGCGGTCCTTGGGCACGGGCGTGTCGGCGGTGAGCGCCGAGCCGCCGATGGCGCGCAGGTCCACGCGCACCACGCGATGGTCCGTCACGCCCAGGGCCGCGGCCACACGCGCGGCGGCGTCCAGTTCGACGCGATGGCGCTGCCCATAGTCGATGGCGAGCGTGTGGCAATCGAAGCCCTGCGCACGCGCCCACGCCAGACAGGTCGTGGAATCGAGTCCACCCGACAGCAACAGGATCGCGGACTTGCTCATACCCCTCGCTTCGCTCCCCACAGCCACACGTGCAGTCGCGGCGACATACGGAAGCCATGCTCCAGGCAGAGCGGCGCGAGCTCGCGAGCGCGTTCAACGAGCGCGGCGTCGGTGAGCCCCTCGGGCATGAGCATGACGCGCTCGTGTGGTACGCCGTGATCGTGCACGAGCCGCAACGCATCGGCCTCATCGCCGCGCGCCACCACCAGCTTGAGCGTGGTGTGCGGATCGGCCAGGAACGCCGCGGCGTTGGCCCACGTGTCGGCCCAGCGTTCGCTCACGCTCGGCAGCTTGGGGCTCCACATGGCGAACAGCCGCTCGTGCGCGAACGGCAACGGCATGAGCCCGCTGGTCTCGACCTCGATGCGCGACCACTGTCCCACCGCGGCCGATAGCAGCCGGTCGACGCCGGGATGCGCGAGCGGTTCACCGCCCGTGACCACCAGCAACGGTGCGTCGCCCAGCGCGCGCAACTCCGCGAACGTCTCGGCAATGCTGAGCGCGCGGCCGCCGGTGGCGTCCCACGTGTACTTGGTGTCGCACCAGCGGCAGCCCACGTCGCAGCCCTGCAGGCGCAGGAAGTGCGCGGGCATGCCGGCCGACGGGCCCTCGCCCTGCAGCGAGCGGAAG
>JAIOPA010000131.1 GCA_021414165.1 Candidatus Eiseniibacteriota bacterium | reverse complement strand
ACGCGGATGCCGCGGAACCGCCACGACCTGCCAACGGGCCCGCACGTCGGCCGGCACGGCACGCCACGCGCGCACGAGCAGGCGCGCTTCGCCCGGACGCACGTTACCGAGCACGAGCAGCGGACGATCACGCTCGAGCCCGAGTACTGCACGCGCCGCGGCACGATCGGCCACGGGCTGCGGCAGGCCATCGCTCTTGAGGTTGCCCACGATGGCGGTGTGCGCCGGCGGCGCACCGAGCGACAACCAGCGCTGCTGGTCGTCCTCGCCCTGGCACAGCACGCCCGCCAGACCGCCCAATACATTGCGCAGATCGTTGCCGAGCCGGCGATAGCGCCGCGCCGAACGCTCCGACATGCGCGCGCTCACGATCGCCACCGGCACCTGCTCGGCCCGCGCGCGCAGCAACCAGTGCGGCCACAGCTCGGTCTCGAGCAGGAAGATGCGCTCGGGTTGGATCCCCCGTGGAAGCCGTGAGGTGCAGGCGCGCATCGGGTTGATGGCGCAACAACTCGCGCACGAGCGGTGCCGCGGCCACGGCCTCACCCAGCGAGGCCGCATGCACCCACGCGTGGCACCCGCCGGGGCGCGAGACCTGCCCCAGACGTTCCTTCCAGAGCACACGCTCGGCCGGCGAGGTGAACACGCTAGCTGCGGGCGCGAGCGCACCGATGAACGGAGCCAGTGCGCGATAGGTGCCCCACAGAGGATTCACGTGCGCTCCCCCGCGCGCTCACGCGCCGCCTGCGTGACGTCGTGCAGCGTGCGATCGAACGCCGCGCGCGCGGCCTCGGGCGCATCGCCCTCACCGGCGGTCACGCGCATGGGCTCGCCGTACACGACGTGCACGCGCGCGAAGGGCTTGGGGATCCGGAAGCCATCCCACGAGCGCAGCACCCAGGCATGCGAGGCCCCGACGCCGATCGGCAGGATCGGACGCGAGGTACGCGCCGCCAGATACACGATGCCCTCCTTCGCTTGTTCCCTCGGGCCGCGCGGACCATCGGGCGTGATCGCAAGATCGTGCTCGCGTGCCGCCCACTGCAACAAGCCCCGTACCCCGGCATCGCCGCCGCGCGTGCTGGAACCGCGCGCGGCCACGTAGCCCAGTCCCTCGATGACACGCGTGATCATCTCGCCGTCGCGATGCCGGCTCACCAGTACGGCGATGCCCTCATCGCGTCGAAGATAGGCCATGGGCAGGATCACCGAATGCCAGAACGCATACACATGACGCGTGCCTTGAGCCTTGGACGCACGATAGCCTGCCGACTCGCTCACCGTATAGCGCCACGTGGCGCCGAGCACGCGCACCGCGAGGCCGCCCATGAACACCGCGAGCGGCAGCCACCACGGCACGGCGTCGCGCCGGCTCACTGCAAGCGCTCCCACACCAGATCGGCGAGCCGTTCGGAGCAACCCGGACCGCCCAGACTGGCCTTGAGATCGGCGAGTGCCGCACGGCGTGCCGCGAGTACCGCGGGATCCGCGAGCCAGCCACCGAGCGTGTCGACCAGTACCTCGGCACGGAACGCATCCTGCACGAACTCGGGCGCCACCTCGCGACCGGCCACGATGTTCGGCAGGCCGATGTGCTGGAGCTTGATGACCCGTTTGGCGATCGCGTGGTTCAACCAGCCGACCCGATACACGATCGCGAGCGGCGTGCCGAGCAACGCGGTCTCGAGCGTGGCGGTGCCGGACGCGACCACGCAGCAGGCGGCGTAGGCCTGCACGGCATGCGTGCGGCCTTTCACGACGCGGACCTTGGCCACCAGGGCAGGATCGACGTGCGCCAGACTGCGGCCCTCGGCGAGCGCGACGACCGGGACCACATCCGAGAATCGCTCGGCGAGGCTTGCGCCCACCTGCAACAGGGTCGTGGCGTGCGCCTTGAGTTCGCCCACGCGGCTGCCGGGCAGCAACCCGACGATGCGCTGCGCGGGACCGATCCCAAGCTCGGCGCGGAACGCCGCTTCATCCAGTTCGGGCGCCAGATCGTCGAGCAACGGATGGCCCACGAACGTGGTGTTCACCCCGGCGGCCTCGAAGATCGGACGCTCGAACGGGAACACCACCGCCAGGCGATCGACCCAGGCGGCCATCTCGGCGGCGCGCTCGGCGTGCCACGCCCACACCTGTGGTGCGATGTAATAGAGCACGCGCGCCCCCCGCTGCTTGAGCTGCGGCCCCAACCGCAGATTGAAGCCGGGGTAGTCCACCAGCAGCACGGCGTCGGGCTGGAACGTGGCCAACTCGGCCAGGATCGCCTTGCGAGCCGCGAACAACACCGGGAGCTTGGCCAGGATGCCACTGAAGCCGATGACCGCGAGGTCCTCCTGCGGCACGATCGTCTCGGCGCCCGCCGCGCGCAGCCGCGGACCTGCGACCGCGCGCACGCGCACGTCACCGCGCGACCGCAGGGCCTGCACCAAGCGGGCCGCGTGGGCGTCGCCCGAGGCCTCGCCTGCGACGATCAGCAGCCGGCGCTCGCGAGCGGCCGGCGCGGGGTTCAGCGCACCGCCCACTGTCGCGCGCGTGCGCGCATGGCGTCGCGGACCGCCTCGGCGACCGCCAACGCGTCGCGTACGGCACGCGCCGAGGCCGCACCTGCGCCATCGCCGCGGAGCGACTTCACGAACGCGGTGAGCTCCAGCGTGAGCGGTTCACCCGTGGCGATGTCGAGCTTGGTGCGCTGGATGCCCGCGAGCAGCGCCAGCGGATCCACCACACCGGGCTTGAACGAGCCCGGATCCTTGATCACGAACGCCTCGCCCGTCTTCTCGAACAGGTCCACGCTCACATACGCATCGTGCGTGAAGAACCGGATCCGGCGCAGGCGCTCCACCGACACGCGGCTCGCCGTGAGGTTCGCGACACAACCATCGGCGAACTCGAGCCGCGCGTTGGCGATGTCCTCGGTGCTCGACAACACATTCACGCCGACGGCCGACAGGTCCGACGGCGTCTGGCCCGTGAGGTGCAGCACGGCATCGATGTCGTGGATCATGAGGTCGCCCACCACGTCGATGTCGAGCGAGCGCGGCTGGAACGCCGCCATGCGGTGCGCCTCGATGAACTTGGGACCGCGCACGAACGGCTTGGCCGCGAGCAGCGCCGGATTGAAGCGCTCGACCTGGCCCACCTGCAGCGTGCGCCCGGCCTTCTCGGCGGCCGCGATCATGGCGTCGCACTCGGCCACGGTCACCGCCATGGGCTTCTCGACCAGCACGTGGCAACCGGCGGCGAGCGCCTGCTGCGCGGCCTCCAGATGGTGCACCGTGGGCACGGCGACCGACACGGCCTCGCACTCGGCGAGCAGCGCCTCGGGCGTGTCGAACACGCGGCCGCCGAACTGCGCCACGACCTGCTGGGCCTTCTCACGCGAGCGGTCATACACGCCCACGAGTTCGGCCTCGGGGATCATGCCGTAGACGCGCGCATGCTTCTCGCCCCACACCCCGACGCCCCACACCCCCCAACGCCCCGGCTTCATGACGGCTCCTTGTGTCTGGCGCGAGCGGACGCTAGCGCGAGATGCCGCGCACCGAGGTCTCGCAGAAGCGCGCGAAATGCTCGGCTTCGGGCTGACCGGGGAACTCGCGGCGGATGCTCTCGACGGCCTTGCTCACAGTGAGGCCGTCACGGAAGAACAGACGATAGCAACGCTCGGCCGCGGTGACCGCCTGCGGGCTGAACCCACGGCGTGCGAGGCCGATGCTGTTGATGCCGGCATTGCGCGGCGGGCTGCCGGCGGCCTTCACATAAGGCGCG
>JAIOPA010000141.1 GCA_021414165.1 Candidatus Eiseniibacteriota bacterium | reverse complement strand
ACACTCTTTAACTACACCAAGCTCAACAAAACAACGAGCGACTAGAACAGCGAGCGGCCCACGCCGCGACGGCGCGCAGCAGGGTGAACCCAGCCGCGCATCAAGTCCCACGGTGGCCCTGCAGGCAGCAGCACGCAGTAGGCGAAGCCCACCAACGCATCGCCCTCGAACGCCACGTGCATGCCCTCGCGCGGGATGTAGGGATCCGCGAACACGCGCTCGACCCAGCCCGGCCCCGTGAAGTGGTCGTACTGGTGGGCGATGCTGGGTTCGTCGAACAGCGCCTGCAGCTGCGTCTCGTCGGCGGGCGTGTAGCGGCGGAGGGTCGGGGCCATGCGGCTACCTTAAAGGAGGCGGGGGCGCGGGCGCACGCCTCGGCGTTGACCCGCCCCGGGGTGACGCCTAACCTGCGGCGCATGTCCGTGACCTCATTCGCACTCGAACCGCTCGAAGCGCTGGTGGCGCGCTTCGCGGGCCGCCGCCTGCTCGTGCTGGGCGATCTCATGCTCGACCACTACCTGTGGGGGCGCGTCGAGCGCATCTCGCCCGAGGCCCCCGTGCCCGTGGTCGAGGTGAGCCGCGAGACCAGCTCGCTCGGTGGCGCGGGCAACGTGGCCGCGAACCTGGCCGCACTGGGGGCCACGCCCGTGCTGGTGGGTCTGGTGGGCGAGGACCCGCGCGCGCAGCAGTTGTTCGACGCATTCAAGGCCGCGGGCGTGGACACGCGCACCATCGTGCGCGACGCGACGCGCCCCACGACCATGAAGACGCGCGTCATCGCGCACTCACAGCAGATCGTGCGCGCCGACTGGGAGTCGCGCGCCGACGTGCAGGGCGACGCGCTCAAAGGTCTGCTCGCCACGCTCGAGCGCGAGATGAGCAGTGCCGATGCGCTCATCGTGAGCGACTACGGCAAGGGCGTGATCACGCGCCCCGTGCTCGATGCCGCGATCGGATTGGCCAAGGCCAAGCGCATCCCGATCTGCGTCGACCCCAAGGAGAGCCACCTCG
>JAIOPA010000140.1 GCA_021414165.1 Candidatus Eiseniibacteriota bacterium | reverse complement strand
GCCCGCGGCCGCGGCATCGCGCGCGCCGAAGCGATACGCGATACGTGTGCCGCGTGGCGCGCCGGCGCCGAGCGTCACGACGAACGAATCGCCGCCCGCGCTCACGGCATCGAGCCGCGTGAGCGGGCCCTCGTTGAGGGTGTACTCGCACCACACCGAGTCGAGGCCCAGGTTGTCGGTGACGCGCGCCATGAGCGGCTGCGGCATGCGATCGGCCGATTGCTCGTGCACCGCCCAGTGCTCGATGCGCGGCGGGATCGTGTCGGGGCCGGTCGTGTAGCCGAAGGCGCGGCTGCGCGGCAGCACGGGCATGTCGGTGCGCAGGCCGGCCGAGTCGCTCTCGGCACGGAACCAGTAGTCGAGCCGCGTGCCGATCGGCTGGCCGGGCAGCGTGACCGCGAACGAGTCGGCGGTGACCGGGAGCATGCGCAATGGGCTCCACAGCTGCTCGGGATCGGTGCGGTACCAGAACGACACGCCATCGGGGCGCACATGCACGGGGATGCCGGCGGGTTGCTCGAACACGCGCAGCCCGATCGTGCGCGGCTGTGTCTCGTCCTCGGTGTCGCTCGAGCCGCGATGCACGAGCCGCAACGAGCCCGCGCGCGAGTCGAGCGAGGCATCGAGCGTCATGCGCCCGCCCGTCGCTGCCGCGATCGTGGCCGGGAAGTCCGCGCGGATCGCCTCGACCTTGGCGAGGTCTGCCGGTGTCGCGTCGCTGCCGCGCGGCACGATGAGCGCGAACGCGGTGCGGATCGTGTGCGGCGACTCGGCCGCGACCGGCAGGCGATAACCGTTCGCGAACTCCACGTCCTCGATGCCGAAGCGCAGCGCGGGGCCCTTGGCGGTGATGCCGTTCGTGGGATTGCTGAACGGCACGAAGGCCTCGTTGGGCACGAAGCGCGCGGTGTCAGACACCACGAGCAGCGAGTCGACCTCGCTGCGGTCGCGCACGCCCATGAGGTACTGGTCGAACGGACCGAAGCGCGTGATCGGATCGGCCATGACGAACGAATCGGGCTCGACCGTCTGCCAGTCGGCGCCCTCCATGAACGAACCCTCGGCGTCGTAGAAGAAGCTCCAGTGCTGGAACGAGCGTCCGAGCAGCGCCGGCGTGGGGCCGAACTGCGCGGGATCGTTCACCCACGTGTAGGCGAGCCAGCGATGGCCGAACTCGTGCGCGAGCACATCCTGGCGCACGTAGTTGGGCAGTCCCGGCACCTCGCCGTTCGTGCTGTCCGGATACAGGTCGAGGCCGTTCATGGTGAGGATGGTGCTCACGCGAGGCGGCAGGCCCAGATCGCGATTGGCATCGAACAGGTTGAGCCCGATGCCATCGACGTCATTGCGCGTGGGCCATGCGGCCGCGAGTGCGGTGGCCGAGCCCAGCCAGTTGCGCAGGCCGCTCGCCAGGAAGAACACCACCTGATCGTAGTCGTCGCCATGCGTGCGATAGAACGCCCGGCCGGCCGCGGCCACGTCGAGGTTCTGGTTGCCGCCCTTGTCCACGAAGAACAACGTGCCGTCGTCCTCGATGACCGCGATCTCACCGATGTCGGTGGAGTGCGGCGTGGGCAGCGGCGCCAGATCGAGCGCTGCGCGTGTCTCGGCCTGCGCGGCCAATGCATCGGGCAGCGTGGCGATGCCCGTGCCACAGGCGGCCTCGATGCTGGACGGTGCGACCGCGGGTGCGAGCGGCTCGAGCGCACGCGGGGTGCGGGCCGCTGGGAGCGGCGCGGCGCGCACGCCAGCCACCGCACTCGCGAGCAACAGCGCGAGCACGGCCAAGGGGCGAACGCGCGGAGAACGCGGACGCCCTGCCGGGTGGACCGGAGAGGGGCGCATGGTGTCCCTTCAATGGTAAGGCGTTCGTGCCACCCGGGGCCATGACGAACGGGTTCCGTTCGTGTTCCGGGGCTCGGAAGTGTGCAATCTGCACGGCCGCGGGACCTGCGACCGGCCATTCCGGGGTGTTGGCAGGGCACCGCTTCGCGCCGGCCGCCGTCCGGCCGATGCTGGGAGGGTGGCCCGCCGAGAGGGCCCGAGCCCCCATGCTATAGTGCCGGACCTTCGATTGACCGGGAGCCGCGCGTGAATCTGGATTGGCACCGCCTGCGGGCGGTCGTGCTCGAGAGTGACGACTGGGGGCTGTGCGCGTGGGTGCCCGACGACCGGGCGCACCGTGCGCTCGCGAACCTGCCCGCTTTCCGCAGCACGCCAGGCCTGCGCTATGGCCGCTCCACGCTCGAGAGTGCCGCCGACGTGACCGCGCTCGCCGAGTTGCTGCTCGAGATCCGCGGTGGCGATGGCTTCCCGCCGGTGTGGCAGGCCAACACGATCGTGGCGAACCCGGACTACGACAAGCTCGAGCCGCCGTTGTTCGCGGTCGACACGCTGCCGTTGTTGCACGTGCCCACGTTCCCGTCGCGCTGGGAACGGCCCGGCATGTGGGACGCGGTCCGCAAGGCCGAGGGCGATGGCGTGTGGTGGGCCGAGCTGCACGGCCTGCACCACTTGCCCGAGACCACGTGGCTCGGCGCGCTGCGCCGCGGCCAGGACGATGCGCGCAAGGCGCACGCCCAGCAGAGCCCCATTGGCGCAGCCGTGGAGTCGAGCGGCGAATACGATGCGGCTGAGCCGCGCGAACTGCGCGCGCGCAATCTGCGCAGCGCGATCCTCGCGTTCCGCGAACTCTTCGGGCGCATGCCCACGAGCTTCTGCCCGCCCGACTACCGCTTCGACGACTGGCTGGAGCACGAGGCCGAGTCGCTCGGGCTCTCGACGCTGCAGGGCAAGGCCGAGCAGGCCGGGCATGCGCTGGCACCGCTGCGCCGCCGCTGGCTCGGCATGCAGTTCCCGCATCGCGATGGCATGCGCTTCTACCTGCCGCCGCGCATCGCGTTCGAGCCGGGTGGCGACTCCAAGGCGCCGGGGCCGCGCGGGCTCGATGCCGCCGTGCGCAAGGCGCGCGAGGCGTGGCAGCAGGGCCAACCGGCGGTGGTGAGCACGCATCGCATGAACTACGCGCACCTCGACTCCCCATGGTCGGAGTCGAGCCGCGTGGCGCTGCGCACGTTGCTCGAGCGCTTCGCGCGCGAGGGCGCGGTGTTCCTGACCGATGCCGAGGTCCGGCAGTTGGTCGAGCGCAACTGGTCCGTGCGTGAACTGGGCGGGCGCGGCGTGCTGCTGCGCCACTACGGTGTCCCGCGTGAGGACCTGCGCTTCGCGGCACCGGAGGGCGTGACGGGCGCATTGCTGCGCGCGCCGCTCGCCGATGCCAAGGCCGAGGTCGCGGTCGAGCACGGTCAGGTGCTGGCGCGCGTCAACGTGGGTGAGTACGTCATCGAATGGACGCACGCATGAGCCTCTGGTCCCGACTGCGCGCCACGCGCACGAGCCGCTTCACGCCATGGAAGTTCAACTGGCTCGCGAACCACAAGATCATCGCAGCACTCGAGAAGGTGCGCTCGCATGCGCATGGCGAGTTGCTCGATATCGGCTGCGGCTCCAAGCCGTTCGCGCCGATCTTCGCGGGCCAGGTGACCCGCTACTGGGGTAGCGATCTGGCGGCCTCGCGCTATCTGGGGGGCGAGCGGCCCGATGCGTTCGCGAGCGCCGAGGCGCAGCCGTTCAAGAGCGGCAGCTTCGACACCGTGCTGGGGCTGTCCATGCTCACATACCTGCCCGAGCCCGGCCGCATGATCGACGAGGCGCACCGGGTGTTGCGCCCGGGCGGCACGCTCATCCTGGAGTTCACGCAAATGGTGCCGCTGCACGATGAGCCGTGGGACTTCTTCCGGTTCACGCGCTTCGGCGCCAAGTACCTGCTCGAGCGCTCGGGATTCGAGGTGGTCGAGTACGTGCCGATCGGCGGCCTGTGGGCGCGGGTCGGGCTCTCGACCATCGCCGGGGTCCAGCGTTGGAACCGTGGCCCCACGCGCATCCTCACCGAGATCCCGGTGCGGGTGCTGTATCTGGTGCTGCAGTTGTTCTTCGAGCTCATGGACCGGGTGTTCTTCGACCCCCGCGAGGTCCTGGCCCATCTGGTCGTGGCCCGGAAACGCGGTTGACCGCCCCCCGACGGCACCCATAGCCTGCCCGCCATGGCCCAGAGACTCCCGGCGCCGGCCCCCGTGGTCCGGCTGATCCCCGAACTCATCGAGTACGCTGCCGAACGTCATGGCGAGCGTCCGTTCCTGCTGCGCTACGTGGCGGGTGCGTGGCAGGGTTACACGTTCATGTCCGCCGCTCGTGCGGTGCGCGCGTTCGCGGCATTGCTCGAGCGTGAGGGCGTGCGCCCGGGTGCACGCGTCGGATTACAGGCCGACAACCGGCCCGAGTGGGGCATCGCGTACCTCGCGATCCTCGCCACCGGCGCGGTGGTGGTGCCGCTCGATGCGTTGCTCAAGGATCAAGAGGTGGGCGAGATCCTGGCCACGTCCGAGGCGAGCCATGCGATCGGCGACGCGCGCCACCTGAGCGTGCTGCAGGCCGCCAAGGCCTCGCGCCGGCCCGGTCTCACGCTGCTCTCGCTCGATGCCGATCAGGGTCTGCCGCACTTCGAGCAGGCGCAGCGCGAACATGCCGCGGCCCCGACGCGCACGCCACGCGCCGAGCCCAACGACCTGGCCGTGATCCTGTTCACGTCGGGCACCACCGGACTCGCCAAGGGCGTCATGCTGTCGCACCACAACCTGCTCAGCAACGTGGAGTGCGTGGCGCGCACGTTCGAGTTCGGTTCGTACGACCGGTTCCTGAGCATCCTGCCGCTGCATCACACGTTCGAGTCCACGGGCGGGCTCTTGTGCCCCATGCGCGTGGGCGCGAGCGTGTGCTACGCGCGCGGGCTGGCCTCTCGTGAGCTGCGCGAGGACATGCAGTCGAGCGGCGCCACGTTGTTCATCGGCGTGCCGCTCCTGTACGAGAAGCTCATGACGGCGATCGAGAAGGGCATCGGTGACGCGCCGCTGCCGGGCAAGCTGTTCGCCCGCACGTTGCTGGGTCTTACCAAGCTGCTGCGGGTCACGACCGGTCTGCGCGTGGGCCGCACGCTGGCGGCGCCGCTCCGCAAGAAGGCCGGGCTCGACAAGCTGCGCATGTTCGTCACGGGCGCAGCCCCGTTCGCGCCCGAGGTGTTCTGGAAGTACATCGATCTCGGCTGGCCCATGCTCGAGGGCTATGGCCTCACCGAGACCTCGCCCGTCGTGTGCGCCAACCGGCCGCCGAACCCCACGCCGGGCGCGGTGGGTTGGCCCATGCCGGGCATCGAGGTGCGGATCCACGAACCTGACGCCGAGGGCGACGGTGAGATCGTGGTGCGCGGCCCGAACATCATGCTGGGCTATTGGCGTCAGCAGGAGCAGACCGATGCCGTGCTGCAGGACGGCTGGTTCCACACCGGCGATCTGGGCCGGGTGCAGGCCGATGGCCGCGTCAAGATCACGGGCCGGCTCAAGAACATGATCGCGACCGCCGCGGGCAAGAAGATCTACCCCGAGGAGATCGAGGTCCAGCTGGCGAACTCGCCTTACATGCTCGAGGTGGTGGTGGCGGGCGGTCGCGATGCCCGCAACGAGCGCGAAGAGGTGCACGCGCACATCTTCCCGAACATGCCGGCGCTCGAGGACCTGGCGCGCGCGCAGGGCAAGACGGCCGACGATGCGTTCGTGGAGAAGGTGCTCAAGGCCGAGGTGCAGACGCGCTGCGAATCATTGGCGCCGTACAAGCACGTGAAGCGGGTCATCATCCGCCGCTACGAGTTCGGCAAGACGACCACGGGCAAGATCCGCCGCGGTCCGGCCATGTTGGTCGACGCACCGCTGGCGGTCTAGCGCGCCGCTATTTGCGCGAACGCTTCTTGTCCGCGTTCTTCTGCGGCAGGCGTTCCTCGGACCACACCACGCCGTCGCCCGACAGCAGCTCGAAGCGATGGCGCATGCGGATCGGGCCGTGCGTGTAGTCGCCGCCCTGCCAGTGCTTGTCACCGTCGCGGCCCTGCACGCGCCACTCCAGTTGGAAC
>JAIOPA010000112.1 GCA_021414165.1 Candidatus Eiseniibacteriota bacterium | reverse complement strand
ATGGCCTACGGCGAACGTGCCTTCGTTGGAGGCAATATTGGTGACCCGCTCATTAATTATGTGGATGACATGCAGGAAGGGCGTGTACGTGATCGGGTTCTCGTACCCCGTGGTCCCGAAGGGGAAGGCGCGCATCCGCGTGCAGCTCTCGGCGGCCCACACCGACGAGCACATCGACCGCGCCGTGGCCGCCTTTGCCGAGGCCGGCCGTGAACTCGGCGTGATCAAGGCGGCTGCCGCGCGTTGAGGCGCAGGTAGTCGAAGTCCCGGGCCAGCGCCCGGCCTCGCGCGATGAGCGCAGGGCCGGGCGCAACTCGTTCCGGCGTGCGAGCTTGATTCCCCGTGGACCGGCGGCTAACGTGCATCGGTCGCCCTACTCAGGAGGAGTCCTTGGAACCCACGACGGCGCTCCGGCGCACGCCTTTCTACGAGCACCATCGCGCGGCCGGCGCGAAGCTGGTCGAGTTCGCCGGTTTCGAGATGCCCGTGCGCTATACCGGTGACGTCCGCGAGCATGTCGCGGTGCGCACCACGGCTGGACTGTTCGACATCACGCACATGGGCGAGTTCATCGTCCGAGGTGCGGGTGCCACCGAGTGGCTCGACCGCATGGTCACCAATCATGTCGGTGCCCTCGCGATCGGCCAGGCGCTCTATTCGCCCATGTGCCGTCCCGACGGCGGCATCGTCGATGACCTGCTCGTGTACCGCTACGCCGACCACTACATGCTGGTCGTGAACGCCGCCAACCTCGCGAAGGACTTCGCGTGGCTCAAGGAGCACGTGCCTGCGGGCGTCACGCTCGAGGACCACTCCGACAACACCGCGCTGCTCGCGGTGCAGGGCCCGAATGCCGCCGAGATCCTGCGCGGCCATGTGCCCGATGCGGCGCTCGAGTTGGGCTACTACCGCTTCACGACCGGCGATCTGTTCGGCGTGCCGGCCACGATCTCGCGCACGGGTTACACGGGCGAGGACGGTTTCGAGTTGTACTTCGAGCCCAAGCATGGCGACACGGTGTGGAACGGGCTCATGGCGGCCGGCCAGGCGCATGCTCTCGAGCTCATCGGTCTCGGCGCGCGTGACACGCTGCGTCTCGAGATGGGCTACATGCTCTATGGCAACGACATCGATGACACCACCACGCCGCTCGAGGCGGGGTTGGGCTGGACGGTCAAGCTCGCCAAGGGCGACTTCCACGGCCGCGACGTCATGGTGAAGCAGAAGGCCGATGGCCTTACCCGCAAGCTCGTGGGCTTCCAGCTCGATGGCCGCCGCATGCCGCGTCACGGCATGAAGATCCTGTCGGGTGGCCGTGTCGTGGGGCATGTGGCGAGCGGCACGTTCAGCCCGAGCCTCGAGCGCCCGATCGGCATGGGCTACGTCGAGGCGGCGCTGGCCGCCAATGGCACCACGCTCGAGATCGAAGCCGGTAGCACCATGCTCTCCGCGCGGGTCACCGCGCGGCCGTTCTACACCCGCGGTTCACACAAGTCCTGACCGCCCGGAGGCGATGTGACCTTTCCCGATGATGTGCGTTACACGCGTGAACACGAGTGGGCCCGTGAAGCGGGTGGTGTGGTGACGGTCGGCATCACGGGCTACGCCACCGATCAGCTCGGTGACGTGGTGTTCGTGGAGCTGCCCGAGGTGGGCAAGAAGCTCGAGTCCGGCAAGACCTTCGGCGTGGTCGAGGCCGTGAAGACGGTGAGCGATCTGTACGCACCGCTCGCGGGCGAGGTGGTCGAGGTCAATGCGGCGCTCGGCGACGACCCGGCGATCGTGAACCGCGAACCCTACGGTGCGGGCTGGATGGTCAAGATCAAGCTCGCGGACCCGGCGTCGTTCAGCACGCTCATGTCGAGCGCCGATTACGCCAAGCTGGTGGACGAGCAGCACGCGTGACCGCACCGCTCGGAGCGCGGGCGCATGAGGGCAGCCTTGCCGCGCCCTCAGGCCCCGCGCCACCGGCGCTCACTCCGCACGACACCGTGGCCATGCCCGCCGATGCGCTGAGCTGGACGTACGATCCGTGGGCCGAACGGCCGCTCGCGGCCTCGATCGCCGCGTTGGCGGTGCTCGCCATGTGGCTGGGATTGGCGCTCCTCGCGATGCCCGCGGTGTACAAGCTGGGGCTGGGGGCTGCGCTCGCCGCCCAGTTGCTGCCGTTGCTCGCGCCCTGCGCGCTGCGCGCCGGCGCCGACGGCGTCGAGGTGCGCCAGCTCGCCATGAGCCAGCGCCTGGTGTGGGCCCAGATCGGCGCGGTGCAGCCGCTCGCCGGTGGTGTGCGCCTCACGCGTAAGCGCATGCCCGCATGGACCGCAGGGATGTCGGCGGTGTTGCTGCCCATGCCGCGCGTGGGCCGTGCCGAACGCCGTGCCGCGGTCGAGCAACTCTGGAGTGCGCATGTCCGCTGAGGCGTTCACGCCCGAGGACCGCGCGCTCATCGAGCGGCTCGCGGGGCGCATCGCCGAGCTGCGGCTCGAGACGCCGGCGATCCTCACGCTCGAGACCACGCGGCCCGTGTCGCTGGTGGCGGGGCAGGCCATGTTGTTCTTCGAGCCCATCGTGCAGGCGCTGTTCCGTCTTCCGGACTATCGCCGCTTCGCCGCGCTCGCCGAGCGCCGTGATGCGCTCGAGGCTCTCACGGTGGCCATCGAACAGGCGGCCGATGCGCGCGAACGCGCCGGGCGGGCGTCATGACGATCGATCCCACCAAGATCCGTTCCATCCTGGCCACCGATTGTGGCTCCACCACCACGAAGGCCGTGCTCATCGAGCGTGGCCCCGATGGCTTCCGGTTGGTCACGAGGGGTGAGGCACCCACCACGGTCGAGGCCCCGTTCGAGGAC
>JAIOPA010000111.1 GCA_021414165.1 Candidatus Eiseniibacteriota bacterium | reverse complement strand
TGCGCTCGACGACCGAGCGTTCGAACACCATGAAGCCGCCGTTGATCCAACCCTGCTTGAGCTGCGGCTTCTCATCGAAGCGTTCGACGCGATCGCCGACCACGTTCATCTCGCCGAAGCGCGCGGGCGGATGCACACCGGTCACCGTGGCGAGCTTGCCGTGCTTCTTGTGGAACTCGATGAGCCCGCGCACGTCGACATCGGAGACACCGTCGCCATACGTGAGCATGAATGGCTCATTGCGCAGGTACTTGGCGGCGCGACGCACGCGGCCACCGGTCTGCGTCTCCGCACCGGTCTCGGCCAGCTGCACCTTCCAGTCGTGCGGCGGCTCACCTTCGCGCGCCACGGTGTTCGCGCCGAAGTCGATCGCGAGATCGCCCCCGAGTGAACGCCAGTCCATGAAGTGCCGCTTGATCATGTGCCCGAGGTAGCCGAGCGCGATCACGAACTCGCGGTGCCCCTGCGACGCGTAGATCTCCATGATGTGCTGCAGGATCGGGCGGTCCCCGATCTCCACCATGGGCTTGGGCCGGAGCGTGGTCTCCTCCGAGAGGCGGGTGCCGAGCCCTCCGGCCAGGATGACGGTCTGCATGAACCTCCTGTACGCGCAGTGACCTGCGGAGCAGCGAGTTACATCCTTGTGGTCCGGCGGGACGGTACCGCCCGGGTGCCCGAGCGGCAAGGCCGGCCAGAGTCTCGCTCTCTACTATCGGCCACTGCCACCCCGGCCGATAACCCCGCGTATGACGCCCCCACCGTCACGACCCGACCCGACCCGAGGCGTGCTCCCTGCCGCCGCGGTGTTCGCGTGCGCACTTGCCTTGTACCTGTGGGGCCTGGCGCCCGGCCTGCTGTGGGGCGACAGCGCCGAGATGCAGATCCTGGCCGGTATCGGAGGGGTCGCGCACCCGACCGGGTATCCCCTGTTCACACTGGTCGGCCGATTCTTCACGGCGGTCCCGCTCGGCGACGAGGCCTGGCGAGCGAACCTGGTCTCGGCGTGGTTCGCCGCTGCCACGCTCGCCCTGCTCGTCTGGGTGCTGGTGCGCCGCGGCGTGAAGCCGTGGGCCGCCATCGCGGGTGCCGCGGCATGGGGTGTGTCGTTCACGTTCTGGTCCACCGCGCAGCGCTCCGAGGTGTACTCGCTCGCCACGTTCGTGGCGGTGGCGGCACTCGCCTGCACGCTCGAGGCACTCGAGCGCAACGCGCGCGTGCTGCGCTTCGCCGCCGGGTTCCTGCTCGGGCTCACACTCACCGGACATCTGGCCTTCGCGCCAGCGGTCGCGGTGGCCGGGCTCGCACTGGCATGGCCGTTGTTGCGACGCGGACCGCTGGGCTGGGCCGAGGCCATGGCGCTGCTGGGTGTGTTCGCCATGGGTCTCACCCCGTACGTCTACCTGCTGTGGGCCGATGCCACGGGCCACGGCCTCAGCTACCTGCGCTTGGTCGAGATCGCGCAGTGGCCCGTGGGGCCGGTGCCCGAGGAGTTCCGCGGCACGCTGGATCGCTTCCGCTGGCTCATCATGTCGCGGAACGAGTA
>JAIOPA010000110.1 GCA_021414165.1 Candidatus Eiseniibacteriota bacterium | reverse complement strand
ACGGTGCCGGCCGGGAACGTGGCGCGCACGGCATCGAGCGGCGACAACTCGCCCTTCACTCGGCCACGCACGTTGGACACCATGTGCATGACCTGCGAGTAACGCTCGACCTTCATGTACTCGTTGGTCTCGACCGTGCCGAACACGGCAACGCGCCCGACGTCGTTGCGGCCCAATTCCACGAGCATCACGAGCTCGGCACGAACCTACTCGTCGGCCAGCAGCTCTTCTTCGAGGCGGCGGTCTTCATCGGCGGTGCGGCCACGCGGGCGCGTACCGGCGATGGGGCGCACCTCGATGTTCGCGTCGGTGCGGCGAACCAGCACCTCGGGCGAGCTGCCAACGATGGAGAAGTCGCCCAGGCGCAGGAAGTACATGTACGGCGACGGGTTCGTGACGCGCAGCGCGCGGTAGCCCTCGAACGGCGGCTGCGACACGTCGGCGCTCATGCGATGCGCGAGCACGACCTGGAAGATGTCGCCGGCGCGGATGTGCTCCTTGGCGGTCTCGACGGCGGCCATGAACTGCTTCTCGCCCACGCTCGATTGCGGCTCGCTGGCCTCGCCCCACGACGGCGGCTCGATCCACGCGAACGGCTTGCGCAGGCGTTCGACCTCGGCATTGAGCCGCGCGACCGCGGCATCGTACGCCTTGTCGGCATCGTCGCCGGCGCGCGCATGCGTGACGACCTTCATGGTGTGCGTGAGGTTATCGAACACGCTCACCACGTCGCCGAACATGAACACGGCGTCGGGCATGTGCAGCTCGTCCTTGGCGTGCTCGGGCAGCTTCTCGAACCAACGCACGGCGTCGTACGACAGGTAGCCGACCGCGCCACCGCAGAAGCGCGGCAGGCCGGGCAGTGCGACCGCCTGATGTGACTTGAGCAGCTTGCCGAGCTCGGTGACGGGATCGCCGGCGAGTGCCGTGACTTTGAAGCCTTCGGTCCCTGCGGGACCGTTCAGTGCGCGCTCGTGGAGCTCGCACTTGCCACCGCGCGCGATGAACACACTCTGCGGCCGGCTGCCCAGGATGGAGTAGCGGCCCCACTTCTCGCCGCCCTCGACACTCTCGAGCAGGAAGCCGTACGGGCCATCGTCGATCTTGCGGAACGCCGACACGGGCGTGTCGTGGTCCGCGAACACCTCGCGATAGACCGGGACGAGCTTGCCGGTCTTGGCGAGTGCGTGGAACTCGGCGCGGGTCGGGACGAGCATGATCGGGGACCACGCCTCCGCGTGGGGCTGCGACAGGTACACGGCTCTGCCGCAAGGTGCGGCCGGGGCCGCAGCCTACGGCTTGGCGACCGGCGCGGCGAGCAGTTCGCGCGCCTGCCGGCGGGTGGTCTCGGTCACCCGCTCGCCCGCGAGCATGCGCGCCAGTTCCTCGACCCGTTCAGGACGGGCGAGCACCGACACGCGAGCGCTGGTCCGACCCTGGGCGACGTGCTTGCACACCGCCAGGTGGTGGTCGGCCATGGCTGCGATCATGGGCAGGTGGGTGACGCAGACGACCTGACGATGCTCACCCAGGGCCCGGAGACGCTCCCCGACCGCCTGTGCGACAGCACCGCCAATGCCTGAATCTACTTCGTCAAATACCAGAAGGTCAACGCGGTCACGGGTTTGCAGCGCACACTTGAGCGCGAGCATGACTCGGGACAACTCGCCTCCCGAGGCGATCCTGCCGAGCGGCTTGGGCGGCTCGCCGGGGTTGGCGGTGAACATCAGCTGCACGTCGTCCAGGCCCGAGGGCGTGGGGCGCCCCTCGCCCGCTGAGCCACCTCGAATGCGATGCGGGCATGCGGGAAGCCGAGCGGCTTGAGCTCGCGGGTGAGCGTGGCCGACCACTCCTTGGCCGCCGCCAGCCGCTTCTTGGTGAGCGCACGGCCGGCCAGGAGGCAGGTCGCTTCGGCCTTGCCGCGCCGCTGGTCGGCGGCCGCCAGCGTGCCATCGGCATCGGCGCCCTGCGCCAACTCCTGCGCCACCTCGGTGCGCCACGCGAGCAGTTCGGGCAG